>NZ_JAPDBM010000080.1:0-18688 GCF_027705265.1 Aeromonas sp. QDB11
ATCCACGTCGGCGGGGGCACTCTCTGAGCCCTAGATTTGGCGTGGCGGAATTTTCGGCGGTTTGGGCTTACACCCCCTGCATCTGCTTCCGCAGAGTGGCAAACGATCCGCGCACCCCGCCAGTGGAGGGCTTGCCCAGCAGCCGCAGAAACTCGCTTGCGCTGCTGCCGATGGCAATTTCACGCTCTTTGGTACGCACGGCCTGCGTGGAGATCCACGCCAGCGCCAAGCGTGGCAAAGGGCCATATGGGACGGGCTGCTGCACCGGCCCTTTGCCCTCATCCAGCCACCCCGCCTGAACGTTGATCCACGCCGCGCCGGATTGGCGCATGAACTCGCGGCCATCGAACTTGGAGCGCGGCAGGCCGACTTGGCACAGCACCGAATGGGTAAAGGCCATGTCCTCACCATCAGGCGGCGTGCTCATAATCTCCGCCGATGCCTCAATCAGCTTGAGGTCGGATTGCGTCAGGATGCCCGGCTGTTTGCGCTTGGGCTTTTCGGCAGTGACGGCAACAGACACACCGGCGGCAAGCTGGGCCATGACGCGCTGCCGCTCGGCCTGCGCCTTCTCGCGCTTCGCGGTGGCTTCGTCGATCTGCGCCCGGACTCCCGTAACCTGTGGGCTATCGACACCGTGCTCTATGGCTACGCTGGCAAGCGACCGGCGCAACTCAATGAGAGCTTCATCAAGCTGGGCGATGAGAACATCGAACGCTGATACCCAAATCTCTTGATCGTTGGTGGCCATAGCCCCATCCCCTCTTTATCGTTCCTCGCCCTCGATGCGTAGCCCGCTCTGGAGCATCTGCATCACAGCCAGATTGATGACAGCCGCCCGGCTCTGCCCAATTTGGCCCGCCAGTTCATCGACACGATCCAGCAGCGGCTCGGCAATGGTCAGCGTGATTTGCACCTTGCGGCCCTTGCGCACTCGGCGCGGAGCTTCCGGGGTGGCTGCGGCAGCATCCGGCGCACCGGAAATGAAGGCATCCGCCGCCGCTGCGGTAGCGTCTTGCGCGGGCTTCGTCGGTTTCTTTGTAATCGCCATTGAATCTATCTCCACGCCTAAAGCATATTGATTTAATATTAAAACAATGCGCTGATAAGTGCATCAAGTTCCGCGCTTGCTTTGCCGTCTTGCGGCTTGATTTCAAGCACACACTGCCCTGCCCCTGCGGCGTTGGAAAACGCCTTGCGGCGGCGTAGCGGGGTCGGCAGGTACTCGAACTGGGGCACTTCGGCCACGGCGGCGGCGGCCTCTGCGTTGTCGGTGGAGTGCTCGCCCGGATCGGCGCAGTTGAGGACAGCAAAACAGCGCAAACCGTCGCGCACACTGCGGGCCTCATCGACCAGCGCAGCAATGTCGTTGAGCGCCCACACGTCATAGCTGCGCGGCTGGAACGGCACCAGCAGAACGTCAGACAGCACGAGGGCTGCGCGTAGCGCGGTCGAGTCGCGCCCGCCTGCGTCGATCACCACGTCATCGAACTTGGCCGCTTGCTGCTGCACCTGTGCCCGCAGGGTCGGGCCGTCCGGGTAAGTCGCACAGGCAATGCCCGGCGTGTGCCCGGCCTCGGCACGGATGCTGATTGCCGTCTGCGCCGTGCCCTGCCGGTCGCCGTCAATCAGCCACACATCACGCCCGGCCAATGCGCGGGCGATTGCCAGATTCACGGCAATGGTGGTTTTCCCCACGCCGCCCTTTGTGTTTCCAACGGTGATAATCATCGCTTTGTCACCTCAACTTAATATTAAAAACAGTTGCTATTGTAGTGAAAAAAGGATGCTTGTCAATGCTTGCCGCAGGCATAAAAAACCCCGCACGCGGCGGGGTTCGGTGGCAGGGCAGGGGAGGGCTTAGGCGGCCTGGTGGATCTCGTCGGCCACCTGTCGGCACATGGCCAGCATGTCGAGCGTGCCCGCTGCGATGGCCTCAAGGGTCGCATCATCCAGCGCCTGCACGATGCTGGTAGCCCGGCGCTCAAGCTCCTGCCGGGCGATGCGCTCCCAGTCTTGCACGTCCATCAGGGGGGGTATCTCAGAAAACGGAAAATAAAGCACGCTAAGCCGGTGGCAGCGGTCGCAATGGCCTGAACTTCCCCGCACCGACCTTGGCACTGCTGCGCCATAGGTAATCGCCGGTCAGGTTGATATGCTCCCACCCCAGCGGGGACAGATATTGCAGCAACGTATCGTCCAGCGCCTTGCCGTGGGCACGCAAAGCACTGGTGGCACGCTCCAGATAGACCGTGTTCCACAACACGATGGCTGCCGTCACCAAATTGAGGCCGCAGGCCCGGTAGCGCTGCTGCTCAAAACTGCGGTCGCGGATTTCACCCAATCGGTAGAAGAAGACCGCCCTGGCCAGCGCGTTGCGCGCCTCGCCCTTATTCAGCCCCGCATGGACGCGGCGGCGCAGCTCCACGCTTTGCAGCCAATCCAGAATGAACAGCGTGCGCTCGATGCGCCCCAGCTCGCGCAGGGCGACGGCCAAGCCGTTTTGGCGCGGATAGCTGCCGAGCTTGCGCAGCATCAGCGAGGCCGTCACCGTGCCCTGCTTGATCGAAGTGGCCAGCCGTAGGATTTCATCCCAATGAGCGCGAATAGCCTTGATGTTCAGCCTGTCGCTGCTAATCATCGGCTTGAGTGCATCGTAGGCAGTATGGCCAAGCCCTGGATCGTGCCAATGAACAGCGTTGCCGCCGCCTCGTTGTCAAGCGAGGGAGACAACTCGCCGCTGGCCTTGCCTTTCTCGATGAGACGATGCAAACGTTCGCCGTAGCGCTGAATCAAGGTTTGCACCATGCGCTTGGCCGGTGTCGATTCGGCACGCTGAAGCTCACCAAACATCATTCTTGGCACGCCTGGGTGCTCAGCTACGAATTCGATATGACTCATGAACATCGCCTCCATGGCTGCCAAGGGCGACTCGATTCCTTGTGCAGATCGATCGATTCTGGCTAATAGGCGCTCTGCTACCCACTCCATGACCGCCTGCCAAATGGCTTCCTTGTTCGGGAAGTGCCGAAACAGCGCACCCTGGGTCAAGTTCATGTGTTTAGCGATAGCCGCAGTGGTTATCTCGCTTGGGTTTTGTGAACTGGCAAGCGCCACGACGGACTCGACAGTTACGGCACGACGTTCATCGGCCGGCAGATGCTTTGGATGGGTGTCCACGAGCACCCCTGTAAGATAGTAATTAATTACTGTCTTGCCACAAGAGGCAACTCAAACAAGAGAAAACCCGACGTACTCGTCAATATCTAGAGTCTGCAATGGGCTTAACGTGCTTTATTTTCCGTTTTCTGAGACGTCCCCATTGTAGGGGCTCAGATCGATGTAATCGGATAGCCAGGCTAAATCGTAGAGCCGGGGCTCCCATACCTGCACCAGCCAGTGCTCATGCAGGGGGTTCTTGCAGATCAACCCGGAGTAGCCCATATCCGCCCCTAATTTCTCCCGGAGCGCGACCTCGATGGCGGCGGCATACCGCAGAGGGGCTGCATTTCCATCCGGGGCAGTGCGGATCGGCGTATCCAGTCCGTAGATCAGATGCGCGTGGCCGTTGGCCTTGTTCGTGACGGTAATGTTAGGGGCTGGAGCGCCTACGTCATCCCAAGATAACGTAGCGGCGGCATGGTCTACGTCAAAAACGATCCAGTGGCGGTGCGTTGGCCCGTTCGGCTGGATATAACGCGCACCCAAGGCGCGGGCAACGTCCGCAATCCGTAGGCCCGTTGTCAGCTCGTCGGAATAGTAAGGCTTCCGGGGCAGGCGCTCCCGGAACAGCTCAAGCTGTGCTCTGTTGGTCAAAATCCACCGCGCTTATTGGCGGTGCGGGGTTGTTTGGCATGATCCATGTGGTAGACTTCTCTTGTGATTCGTCACGACCCCGTTTGCCTGTGATCGCTCCGCCAAGATTGAGCACAGCAACGGGGTTTGTCCTTTCTGGGCAATACGTTACACACCATCAAACAAGAAATCTATCGCGTCCTTGATGAGCTGACGCGACTCCTGCACACCAGTGACTTCATCCCCAAGCTGCGCCAGCCTCACCGCTGCCATGTCCTGCGTCATCACCAAATACTTATCACCCTCAACGATGATCACCGGATTCAGCCGCTGCGCTGGCCGTCCAGTGAAGGCTACCAGCGGGAACAGTGGGATCACCATCCTGGTGGCCAGCTCGCCAATGATGTCGCTTTGCACATCCAGCAAATAGGGGTAAGCGCGGGCATTGCCCTTGTTGCGGTAGATAGTGAACTGCATCAAAACGCCCTGTAATCGTCGGAGAGCAGGCCGTGCTCCTCGGTGATGCGGTTCAGCGTCTGTATGGCTGCACTGTTCTCACGCTTCCAGCGTTCTGCTTCTGAGCCGCTGATTTCATTCTGTAGCGCGGTTGCAAGGGTGGCTGACAGGTTGATCCCCGCCGCTCTGGCTCGTTCCAACAAGCTGGGCTCCAGCGTGACGCTGACCGTTCTCTTGCTGCGCATTGCTGCTGCGACCATGATGACCTCCAATTAAGCACGTGTCGTGACACGTGCCAACATTAACACATCCCTATTCAAGATCCCAACAAGCGTCTCGGAGCAACCTCAAACCCGGCGGCATCGATCTCAAAGCGGACCACGCCGATGTCCTGCAAATAGGCCTGCAAGGTATCGAGCTTACGAAAGACCCGGAGTTGTTTGCTGCGCTGGGCGGCCAGGGCACGTTCGGCCAGACCGTAGCGCACCAGCAGGCTCCAGCCGCCTGGTTGTCCGACAGCGACCACGACACGGACGGCACCGGCCGCCACCAGTTGTACCAGGGTGGGATGGGTAATGGTTTCCATAGGGGAGATTCCGAGGCAAGGGATAATGCGGCGCAGGATGGGAGATAACGCCCTGCAAAACAAGCCACCTTGCAGGATTACAGGCAGCAAAAAGGGCGTCCGATTTAACGTAACGCCCCCCTTATACGCACTAGCAGATGGGGTTACTGCTTGGGTTGGTACAGTTCAACATACTGGCCAGCCAGTGCCTGCGCCTCTGCCAATACCGCAGGCGATAAACGCTTGGCGAAAAGGTCACGGTTTGTAGCCGCCTCGACATCCCCATTGGCGGCAGACACCGAACTCCAGACGTAAGCTAGGGAAGGTGCGAATAAGTCACCAAAGTCAAAATGATGCTTCTGTAACAAGTTGAACTGAAAGGACAAAAAATTTCTGTTTCATTGTGGAGGGTACTTATTCGCACCCTCCTTAGCGTAAAAACAAAGTTCGCCCAATGCAGAGGCAATCAGGTGTTCACGTTCCGCCAGAATACCTGTTCACGTTCAGCAGAATACGCAAATTGTGGGAATAAACAATTACTCAGGAGTTATATTTAAGTCATAAATCGTTCCAACTCTTAGTTAATGCATATCCGCTCTATCTGGCAGATCATAAAACTGCATTTAACAGCAGAAATGAAGAGAGGCCTTTATGAAACGATTTAAATACCACTCCGCAGATCGTGTCCCGCACAGCGGCATCCAGAACGATCCATACCACGGCGTCGAGAATGACCCGTACCACGGCGTCGAGAATGACCCGTACCACGGCGTCGAGGATGACCCGTACCACGGCGTCGAGGATGACCCGTACCACGGCGTCGAGGATGACCCGTACCACGGCGTCGAGGATGACCCGTACCACGGCGTCGAGGATGACCCGTACCACGGCGTCGAGGATGACCCGTACCACGGCGTCGAGGATGACCCGTACCACGGGATGACAAAAATAGCTGTTCCGAATAGCAGATCATCTATCACAGAGGCTGGGTAGCACTAAGGCTGACCCTCCGCGCCAGGGATGGCGCGGCGGAGCCCCCATGGAAGGGTTTACGGCGCGTCAGCGTGAGCTACCTTGCCGCTGTAGCATAATTAGGAGCGGGTATTTAGAAGTGTCTACCTCGTCATCAACAAATTAGAGGTTTTGATATGTCAAAAGAAACATATGGTCCCTTCAGGTTTCATTATGTTCAGGATCCTGAGACACCAGGACGAATCAAAGTATATGTTGAAGATCAGCCTTCATATGGAAGTCGCGACACGAGCTTGAGTGTTATTCATAGATGGAACGGCAAAAATGGTAGCCCTCCATATATCTGTTTTAAGGAGCATGTTAAACCTGTATCGTTGGCTGAAGCTCAGAGAATGGCTAGAGACTGGGCAGATCGGACTTTAGTCTATATCCGAACTGGTACAACAATATCTCAGCAATTCGCTAGAGAGTGATTTCTTTTTTAGAACTCCGGTAATCTCATCTAATAAAAAGGTATTGTATATGAATGATGACTCACACGATAAATTTGAAAACTCAGCTTCTACAGGTGTGTACACAACTGATGTATTAAATGCAGAGGTTAAGGAGGAAACAAGTACACCCCATTTACTATCGAAGGTTGATTATTACAAAATATCTTCTCGTCCAAATTATCTACAATACAATAATCGTTCGTCTTTCCAACGGAATGACTCTTCTGAAAAGCTGTCTAGACCGCCAAGAACACCACCACCATCGGGGCTGCTTAAATATATGAGAATGACCGCCGATGTTTTTCAGAAAATCAAGGATACGATAGGAAGTCGCCCAGCTGAAACAGGTGGAATGCTTCTTGGCGATCCAGATACATACGAAATTTTTGATTTCGTGATGGACATTAATAGTATGAACTCCTGTACGTCATACCAACCTGACACTTCATACTTGAATGGATTCCTTGACAAGAGCCCATACAAATTCTTGGGAATCGCACATTCTCATCCATTAGGTTTTCGACATTTGTCTAGCCAGGATCAAAAGGCGGCTTGGTCTAATTTAACGTCTCCTGGCAATCCGCATCTTAGAGCATATCTAATGCCCATTGTGCAAACCATTCCCGACCAAGGGAAATTTGAACTAATCCCATACATAGTGACATGTAATATCTCCGGCCAAGGGAGAGTGGATGTCCATAGAGCGAAACTTAGAATCACAAAAGGTATTAAATCATGGATATGAATGAAAAGTATCAGAGGATTATCAACCATGTCAACTTCGAAAATCTTTGGAATACCCGACTCATCTTTGTTGGGACTGGAGCGTCTAGTCACTTGATTGAATGGTTGTGTCGATTGGGTTTCAAAAAGTTTACTCTCATCGATATTGATATCGTTGAACAGAAAAACCTAGCCACTCAAAACTTTACTTTAGAAGATGTTGGCAGTGCCAAAGTCACAGCGCTTGCAAAACGCTTGGAGCAACTACATTTCGAAAAAGACAATCCAAATGTGCCCCAACTTGATGTGGTCACATATCACCAAGACTTTTTGAGTATGTCTGATGATGAGGTAATGCAGGGTGACGAGCAAAAAGTACTTATCTTGGCCTCTGATTATCATCCTGTTCAAGCAAAAGGATCACGGTTATCAATTAAATACGATATTCCATCATTTTGGGTCGGAATTTACAGGGAAGGAATGGCAGGGGAAATCGTCTTCTACGACACCGCTGATGGTGATTTGCCTTGTTATAGATGCATCACTCAAAGTCGGTATTCTTCTTTTGATTCGAACTGGAAGAAACCTAAAGCAGGCTTGGGCAGATCATCTGGCCTTCCGATGGCGGCGACCTTAATTGATAGTGTACTTGGCCATCTGATTGTTGGTGCAGTCCATGTTGACGATCCAGATAATCAGCACGGACGATTATATAAACGATTACGTTGTGAAGGTAAAAATTTGATTCAAATGCAGTTTTCACCAGAGTACCGCTTAGGGACTGAAGATATTTTCAGTCAAATCTATGGTAAAGATGTTGTGACTTTTAACACGCTATTTCAATCTGAACTGAAAAACCATGATTGCCCAGATTGCCAGCATTTCAAAAATAATATGCACACAACTTCAACCGACTACACACGATACCTATAGGATGCTTAATAAATGTCTATACTCAAACGAATACTCCGAAATAGGACCTGTACTGCATCTCGCAGGTGTTCCTTAGCAGATATTATGCAAAACATTTCAGATGAATATTTAATATTCATCCATCGAATACCAAAAGACGCTTACATTAAGCGAGGACCCAATGGTGAATATAAAGGATTTATTGCGAAAATACGAAAATAAATGATTAGTATCTGGATACCGCATGGATGCCTTCACAGCTCTTACCTACATTGTTGGATGACTGACTCTTATACACAAGTAGCGTCCTGAACGGAACCAGGGCGTGGTGGATAAACGCGGTAAACGTAAAAATCGACCCGCCCGCAAGGCGAGCTTGAGCCTGCGCAGTGGGCGCATCACGCTAAAACAGGGGAATATCACGCTCAATGCGGTGTTGGCCGAGGAGATTAACCCGCCCAAGGGTGAGACCCCGTTGAAATGGTTGTTGCTGACCAGTGAACCCGTCGAGTCGCTAGCCCAAGCCCTGCGGGTCATCGACATTTACACCCATCGCTGGCGGATCGAGGAGTTCCATAAGGCATGGAAAACCGGAGCTGGAGCCGAGAGGCAACGCATGGAGGAGCCGGATAATCTGGAGCGGATGGTCTCGATCCTCTCGTTTGTCGCGGTCAGGCTGTTACAGCTCAGAGAAAGCTTCACGCTGCCGCAAGCACTCAGGGCGCAAGGGCTGCTAAAGGAAGCGGAACACGTAGAAAGCCAGTCCGCAGAAACGGTGCTGACTCAGGATGAATGTCAGCTACTGGGCTATCTGGACAAGGGAAAACGCAAGCGCAAAGAGAAAGCAGGTAGCTTGCAGTGGGCTTACATGGCGATAGCCAGACTGGGCGGTTTTATGGACAGCAAGCGAACCGGAATTGCCAGCTGGGGCGCCCTCTGGGAAGGTTGGGAAGCCCTGCAAAGTAAACTGGATGGCTTTCTTGCCGCCAAGGATTTGATGGCACAGGGGATCAAGATCTGATCAATAGACAGGTTGGATGACGACGGCATATATTATGGCTCGGAATCGACGTTGTACCGGGTATTAAAAAAGCAAGGCGGCGAAGACTTGTGGCAAAAATAGCAGCACTACCAACGATTTATACCGCGACAGGGTCGAGGTCAAGTGTTTTGCGGGGATATTACTTTTTGCTTAAATTATTGATCCGAACCTACTTTATAAGATGAGTTGTCACGATATATACTACAGGAAAACCCTATATGAATATTATTTCTGCAAATATTTCGTTAACAAATGGTGAGGTTATTTCTTATGATGACCAAACTAAAGACCTGACATACCAAGGAAAATCACTGACTTTTGGTGCAACCAATGCCTGCAAAATATTTGAAACCATCTTGTATAACGATAGAAAGTTTACAAGCAAAGAGTTCATTAATGACATGTTTGCAGGCGAAGATGAAACCAGAGCAGCCACAGAGATTGGCAAGCTCAGAAAGATGATTAGCGATAAATTGAACCTGACAACTCAAGTGATCATGGCCACCAGAGGAAGAGGTTATCGCATCAACGGAAGCATAGCATTTAAAACCATAACCGATGACATAGCGGAACATTACAAAAAAGTTCAAATTTATGAACGAATAGGTCATGACAACATTGCAAGTTTAATAAGTGCTTTAGTAGCAACTTACCCAAAGCTGGATAAATTTTTCTATCAGACAGAATCGGGCCAATATCTGCCATTTTTCAAAATGCCCGTTACGCCCTCATTCCCGCTCACGATCGATAACAGCCTTCCTTCGGAGCTGCCGTTACGGGACGATCCCATTTACACACAGAGACGCAGTCTGGGAAAGAAAATTTATCCAGGTTTAATCTTTCGTTTAACTCAAGCTTCAGCTGATACCGGCTGGCATTTAGCCAGAACAAACTACACCCACATAATTGAGTCCTGCGACTACCTACAGGCCAGAATCTTTGGTAGCTGGGGCAAGTTAATATCTGAGGATAGCTTCGATAAGGAAATGCAGGAACAGAATTTCCTGAAAAACTCCCCCTATATTAAAGAGTGGTTAGGCAGAATAGATAAAATAATTGATGGTGATTTTACTCACTACTTGGCTGGCATTGCTTTTAATACACCAATTTTTTGCATTGATCCCGCTGGTTCAATTAAGCTTTTACTGGCTGAAGGTTCTGAATTAAAACAAGCCTCTGGCGGAAAATACCACGTTTGCCCAGCTGGCATGCTTGAGTTCAGCAAGGCTGATAAAGAAGCAACAGAGCTGCCATTGGTAGCATTTCAAACCTATGCCGCTAAAGAATGCCTTGAAGAAACCATGCGTTACATTGTAACAAATGATATAGACCGCATAATTAAAACATTTGATAATGCAGGAGATAAAGAGGAAGGTGACGTCTTTTCTGCTCAAACAATCAGATATCTGATTGAAAATGATTTATTAAAGAATCTACCAGCAAACGTATCACCTACTGTGCTGCAAGAATGCCTGTCTTTAGACCCTACAACGCAACCTGTGTTTGCCATTTGTGATGCTTTCGTGTTGCGTCCAGAAATAATAATGCCGTTATATATTTATGAGAAACCTGAAGTTGTTACAAACTGGGAAAATGAAAAAATTACTGAATTAACGCTCTCTAACCTGGATGAAGTCACCAGCCTTGCAAATGACCAACATAAATGGGCAGCACCAGGAATTGCAGCTGCCTACCTGAGCGCAAAACATTGGTTTGAAACTAAAAAGTAGATTATACCTATTTTGAAGTGAATTAGGGAGGGTGCGAATAAGTACCCTCCACAATGAAACAGAAATTTTTTGTCCTTTCAGTTCAACTTGTTACAGAAGCATCATTTTGACTTTGGTGACTTATTCGCACCTTCCCTAAGGGAGTTGCCTCCGACATCAATACCCCCTTTCGGGTTCCGGTCAGTACTGACACTATGATCGTATATACGTAGCTGACACGAAGCAAACTTTTTTTTGCTAACGCAAAATGGACTGCACAAAACAGGCAATATGTTAAATAGGCACTTTTGCGCATGCGCAAAACCCTCTTCACTCCCAGGCGGAGGCGAACCGTCGATTTTCGCATGCGAAATCCCACTGAACGGCCTCCAAAACACCTGAAAGTTTGTGACGTTTTCAGGCGGATTTTAGTGGCTAAAATCCGCCTCTCTTGGTTCGTTCGTTTTGATACCCGAACGCCGCATTTCAGCCCATTTGGTGCCGCGCCCTAATGGCTCCGCCGAAGGCGGGGCGGTTCAGGCGTGGCCGGAGCGGGCGCAGCACGCGCCAGCTCTTGGGGCGGGGGGGGATCAACTGGCTGGTGCGCTAGCGCGGCCTCGATCGCCTGCTGTATAGCCTGCTCTCGCACCTCCAGGGCGACAGCCCTGGAGGCGTTATCCGCCGCCTCCGCGGCGGCTTGGGCCTGTAGAACTGCGGCCTGCAAGCCGCGCCGCTCTGTGCTGAGCTCTTGGTCGTTGTTCGCGCTCAACGCCATCCTGTTGTTCAATTTTTTGTTGCCGCATCTGGCCGGCAGTCTCGACCCGCTGTGGTTCTACGCGTCGACGCTGGCCGGCGCGCTGCTGGCCAGCCTGCTGCGTGGGGTGGCACCGGGTCGGCCGGGACGGATCAGGCCGGCCTGGGGCATCGCCGGTGCGTTGCTGGCGGCCTGGCATCACGGCATGATTGCGCCGGTGCCGCTGGTCAAGCGGGATATGGCCGTCGGCCACGACTTCGTACAAACCGGTGGACGCTTTCTCCTGCAGGTGGAGCGGGCGCCCTGGTGGCAGTTCTGGCGCGATCATTCAGCCACGGTGCAGGTTGCCGAGGGGGCGCGTCTGTACGGCGTGACCGCCGTATTTGCCCCGTTGGGAGTGGCCGCAGAACTTGAGCATCGCTGGGAGTTTCGTGAAGTCGGCGGATGGCGGCAGGTTTACCGCGACCGCTTTCGCAGCACCGGTGGGCGGGAGCGCGGCTTTCGCGGGTATTCGTGGGTGCTCGATCCAAAACCGGGGGAATGGCGTTTTACCGTCGCCACCGGCGACGGACGGACCATCGGCATACTGCAAGTGCAGGTGCGCCGCGGGGCGCCGCAGCTGGAGTCCTTGCTGGAACGGGAGTTCTGATGTTTCGTTTTGTCTTCGGGGTGTAACATTTTCTTCATGATTTTGCGTTACGCTCCTCCTCCGATCATTTGTTGGAAACTCCGATGGTTGTAAGAAAGACCGCCGCAAGTGCACCTTCTGTGCCGGCTCAGCCGGCTGTCGCCGCGCCGGCACGGCGTGCCGGAAAAACCGCGGCGACCCGCAACACGCCGGAGGCGAAGCCAGCCGCGACGACGACGGCTTCCTTGCCTGAATCCACGCATCTGGTGGCAGGGGCGGGTGGCAAAAGGCGCAAGAAACTGGCCAAGGCGTTTGCGCGTCCGCTCGACAAGATCCTGAAGAACAAGTCTGCGCCGGTCGACGTGCGCTGCACGTTCCCTGCCGGCGAGTACGAGCAACTGGTCAGAATCAAGAGGCAACTGGCTGAACGAGGCATCAAGGTCAGGAAACGCGATTTATTGCGCGCGGGACTGATGCTTCTCTCGGTTCAGTCGGACGAAGATTTGCAGCGTTTGCTGACCGGCCTTTCCGCACTGCGCTGATTTTCTCTCTGTGCCTTCAGCGGGTAGCAGGCTTCTCCAGATTATTGTTTCAGATCGTCCGACCGACCTTATGTGTCCTTCAGGATAAATGCTTTCATCTTCAGGTCATATTGAACCCAATGCACGAGGATCCAATCTTCCACTTTTGATAAGACATGTTCGTGATTGGCGGAGGAGTCTTTCATGAAGTCAGCGAGCAGGGAGGCGTGTTTCCTCATGATCTGCTGATGTGATCTTATGTGATTCCTTACGTCGACATCGGGCATTCCAAATTTCTTGAAGAATTCTTCTTCATGCTCAAAATGCGTACTGAGCTGTTGACCAATTGCATTCAATACAGTGCTGAAACCCTCGCTTTTATCAGCAACAGGAGATGCAACCTGGAGTCTATGCAAAAGGTTCAGCAGACTTTCGTGCTCGTCGTCAATGGAAGGTTCTCCAATCCGTAGCGATGCCAATCTGATTTCAGAATCCAGGACGCCGTTGTCAGGATTCTTCCCGGAGATAAATTCTTTCCATGACGCGATAGTGCTTTCAAATTCTGCAACAGGCAATGGTCGACCATAGTAATAGCCTTGATACTGATAGCAGCCCAGTTTGGCTAGGAAGTCGCGGTGTTCCTCCGTCTCAACGCCTTCTGCGATGACCGCAAGCCCGAGACTGCTGCCCAGTGCAATGATCATTTTGGCAATCGCGACATCATCGGCATCATCGAAAAGCTGCTTGATAAACAGTTTGTCTATTTTTAGTTCGCACAACGGGAGGCGTTTCAAATAGGATAAGGACGAATATCCGGTTCCGAAATCGTCAAGCGAGAAGCCGATTCCTTTTTCCCGTAGAGAGAGCATTTTGGCGATAATGCCTTCCGTGTCTTCAATGAGAAGACTTTCGGTCAGTTCCAGTTTGAGACGACTGGCATCAATGTCTTCTTTTCCTACGTATTCAAGTATTTTTTCGACGAAGTTCTTTTCCAGCAATTGCTTGGCGCTGACATTGACAGAAATTGTCGTCGCCGCCGTTTGCTGACGATTTGCCCAAAGACGAAGTTGACGACAAGCCGATCCGATAACCCAATAGCCGATTTCGACAATGAGGCCGGAATCTTCCGCTACCGCGATGAAATCACCCGGGAAGAGAAGCCCTCTTTGTGGATGATGCCAGCGGATTAAAGCCTCTGCTCCTCTGAGTCGGCCCTGATAATCGACCTGCATTTGATAATGAAGAACGAATTCATCTCTGGTGAGCGCTTGGCGCAATTCTTTCTCAAGCGCCACACGTTGCACTACGGCCACCTGCATTTCCCCGTCAAAGAAGCGAAAAGTTTTCCGCCCGGCACTCTTGGCCTGGTAAAGCGCAAGGTCGGCGTGCTTGAGGATATCTTCAACGCTGAGCTCGTTCTTGACATTGGCATCAAAAAGAGTGATTCCGACACTTGCGCTGCTATGGCAATCGTGCGAGCTGCAACGATAGGGGTGACTGAGCACACCGATGATTTTCTCGGCGACAATTCTTGCGTGGTCGGCGGCTTCGTGCCCGTCCTGTGCGAGGCCGTCCAGGAGGGCGACAAATTCGTCGCCACCCAGGCGGGCGATTGTGTCATTCTCGCGCACGCAGTTCCTGAGCCGATTGGCTGCTTGAACCAGAAGTTGATCACCGATATCGTGGCCCAAAGTGTCGTTAATCATTTTGAAGTTGTCGAGGTCGATAAATAGCAAGGCGCCGGTACTCTGGCTACGATGAACCGAACTCAAGGCCTGACTTAACCTGTCAAGGAGCAGGCGCCTGTTGGCCAGGTTGGTGAGCGGATCATAGAACGCCAGCGTGTTCAACTGCTCCTCAGCCGTTTTGCGCTTGGATATGTCCTCAATTGCCCATAGGCCACCTCCCGCGCGACATTCCAGGTCCAATACACAGCCGCGGATTTCAGCCCAAAAATGAGAACTGTCGTGGCGCTTGAGCAGTAATTCTTGTTCATATGAACGATTGGAACGTGTGGCGTCGACGAGTCCGTCACGGGTTGCCTGATACTGGGTCGATGACAAAAAGAGCGACGTAAGTGGCAGGCCAACCATTTCGCCATCCGCATAGCCAAAAATCTGTTCGGCGCGTGCGTTGGCCAACCGGATTAGGTCATCGCACACAAAAATGACCCCAACCTGAATATTGCTGAGGATTGTTCTTTGCTCGATGAAGGAGTGACTCAAGTTGATCCGCATCTGGTTCATCTGATGTGCCAACTGACCGATTTCGTCCATGTGGTCCATCTGCAATGATGATTCCAGATTGCCGTTAGCGAGTTGGTCCGAGAATGTCGTGAGCACTTTCAACGGCGCCAGAATCCAGTAGTGCACAGACGCCAGGATCAGGAAAAACGCCAGCACACATTGACCCAGGAGAATCAATGCGTAGTTGTATTGCTCACGTCGGAATTTGGACATGGCGGGACCATCGTACTGATCAATCTCGACAAAACCAATTTTCTCGCTGTTAAGCACAAGGTCGTGCCGGGCATTTCTCACCCTGCCGATTTGACGACTGGCATCTTCTACGGTTAGAAATCGACTTTGGATGTTGCTGGTGACGGAAATTGCAATCCGGGCGATCTGGGGGTCGAGCATTGCCGAATTGACTATGGCTTGTGCGGCATTCAGATCGTAGTTCCAGACGGGATTTTTCAGACTGTCGGCCAGAAGTACTATCTTGTCCTGAAGGCTCCGGTTCAGTTCCTGATTGACACGTCCCTGATCGACGTGGTTAAGAATCAGGCCGCCAACCAGAGCGGGGAGCAGCATGCCGGCACAGGTTGCAAGCAGGATGACCGTTCTCAGGTTCTCTCGCCGCATCAGTTTGTGCAGATGCATGACGATGGAAATTTTTTGGTTCAGAAAACTCTGGCGTGTCTGATTACCCGTCATGTGTCAGTCTCCATGCATGACACTGCGCCGCCTGTCTGGCCCGGAAGAAGGCAGGCATGTCATGGCTTCAGCAAAGACTGAATTTCTGGCCGCGACAGATTCCCGAGCGTTACCATCTCCGTGCCGGTGTGGATGTTTACATCCTTGACGGGTGCTTTGCGAGCCGCAGCGATGGCTGCTTTCACGGCGAGGTATCCCATTTGCCGGGGATTTTGCACAATCAAGCCGTCGATGGCTTTGTTTCGCAGACCGTCCAAAAGATAATCAGTCAAATCAAATCCGATCAGCCGAATTTTCCCGGCCAGACCCGATTCGCGCAGTGCCCTGAGCATTCCATCGCTGGATGACTCATTGACAGCGAAAATCCCGTCAATGTGTAGTGGTTCTTTCAAAAGTTTGAGTGCTGAACGGAGCGATCTTCCCCGTGATCCGCCACCGTAGATGTCGGCAACCACTTTGAGCTTCGAGGACTCCTCTTTCAGGTAAGCCAAAAATCCTTCGCCGCGTTCGTCTGTCGACGCGCTACCCTTCACCGTGCGATAAAGGACCACGTTGCCGCGACCGCCCAGTAATTCAGATAAATGTTTTGCAGCGAGTTTCCCGGCGGAATAATTGTCCGTGGCAATGAAATTTTGGTAGATGCGAGCTGAAATTCCTGAATCCACGACAATGATCGGAATTCCCTTTTCTGCCGCTTTCTTGACTGCGGGGACTAGCCTGACCCCATCTGTCGGTGCGACTACTATCGCGTCAACATCAGAAGCCGTGTAAGCCTCGACAATGGCGATTTGCGATTCTGTATCGTCGTTGTACGCCGGGCCGCGCCATGTGAGCCGCACATTTCCGCTTTCGGCAACGGCACGATCAACTCCTTTGCGCATGAATTTCCAGAAATCCTGGTCGCCGGCTTTAGGAATGAATACGATATTAAGCGTTCTCTCCTCGGAAAATGCCGATTGTGTGGAGAGCACCAGCAAGGCAACAAGAATCGCGACGAATCTTTTCATGGTGCTTTCCCTTTTCCGTCCAGAATTATTTCTGAGGCTATCTTTTGAGCGTGGATCAAGCAGCATCTTCGGATCAAGCGTTTCTACGGTACGTCGGAGAATGCGGTCAAGACGCAAATCTGGATCGCGGTATCGGTCTATGTCCTCGTCGCCATCGTCAAGAAGCGCCTCAATCTCGACGCTTCGCTCTACACTTTGCTACAGATATTGTCAGTCACTCTTTTCGAGAAGATGCCCTTGCAGCAACTCCAGTTCCGACAACATCACCATCAACAACCAATTGAATCTGTTCGCGTTTTAACCGGACAGCTGTGTGTGAGTATAAATATAGACTAATTTTTTCTTCGTGAAAAGCGGCTACCGGCGACGAAGTCGACCGCAATCGACAACGTCTTCTTCGCCGCGTCAAACGCCACTCCATTGATGTACCACGGGGAGGCAATACCCAGGGCGGCTTCAAACAGTTTGGCGGTCATGTCGTGGTCTCTCATGTTTCACAGGGGCGCACATCGTACCCGCGTGTTCGGTCCGGCAATCACCGCATTCGTCTCCATGGCTGGATGCACAACCCCGCGGCATCCAGCCATGGACCAGCGTATCGCCCGATTCCGCGCGTCAAGGGTCCGCTTCGCCGGGCTTCGCCCGCCCTTGACCCCCAGCCTCGCAATGCTCTCAACTTAACGCTCCCTTATAGGACATATGCAAATGTGGCTTGCTTCGGGGCGGTCGTGGGTAGCTTCTGCCTGGCTGGATGCGGCATCGACTGCGGCCCATGGCGGCCAGGGTATCGGGCAATGCCGCCCATGCCTGAGCGATGCCGAGCAGGCACCCGGCGAGGATGGGCTTGAGTGCGCCGAATGCGTAGGTGCGATTCGGGCGGGAGCCGGTCTGGATGGCGTCGTCGGTGCCGCTGCCGCTGAGCAGTGCGCACAGGTTGTCGGCCAGGATCTTGGCGGCGAAGTCCTGCTGCAGGGCGAGGTAGTTCAACCCCGTCGTGGCCTCGAGGCGCAGACGATGCTTGATGCGCTTGAAGGCCTCCTCGACGCGCCAGCGCTGGTGATAGAGCGCGCTGAACTGCGCGGCCGGATACGACTGGGCATCGAGCAGGTTGGTCATCAGGACGCGGATCTGGCCGTTCGGAGCGATGTTGCGGATCAGGCGCACGGTGGTGGCGGTGCGGGCCAGATCGAACGTGCTGGCATCGCGTGCGGTGGGCGGCGACAGTGTGACCACGCGCTCGGCCTCGTTCGAGCGTCGGAAGTCGGCGACGCAACGCCAGCCGCTGGCATCGACGCGCAGACAGAAGGCCATGCCGTGTTGCGCCAGCGTCGCCGCCATGGTGTTGCCGACGTAACCTCGGTCGAGCACGAGCAGATCCTGCGCCGGATCGAGTGCGTCGAGCGCCTCGAACAGCATCTGCCGCTCCGAGCCGTCGGCCGGATGCAGACTGGCGTGCAGCGTGAGTTCGGTGCCCGGCAGAAACAAGGCAAACGCGTAGTGGTCCGCCGTCAGTGCGGCCGTCTTGCGTGTCGACACACGCAGGCGCGACGCATCAGCCGCCACCACGCGGCGGCCATTCCAGCGTGCCGCCTCTATGTGCGGGCGCGCCAGGTGCAGCAGGTGCGCACTGGCCAATTCGAACAGCCGGCCCGAAAACCCCTGGCGGGCCTTGCTGAAGGCCTGTGCGCTGACCTCGCGGATCCGCCCGGGCACCGCATGCAGGCGACCGAAAAAGGCGTCGAGTTCGGCTTGAACGCTCGCGCACATGCCCGAGATCATCATGGCCGCCAGGCGCGGCAGGGTGAGCTTGCGATCGCGGGTGAAGGCCCCAGGCCGAAGACGTACCTGCTCGGCCAGCGCGGGGTCGAGCAGAAAGTCAGCGAACTCGGACAGCAGCGACTCGTGGTCGAGTATTCGAGTTCATATTGTCTATTTATCAATGACTTAACGAACGCCATTTTACCCGTTTCCCATAGGGTTCACAAGGGCTATAAGCTAAAGTTGAGAGCATTGAGCAGGCACGGTGCAGGCTTTCCGGGTCGGCACGTTCCAAGGCCTCAGCGATAGCGCCTGACAGAAAGCGCGAATTCGCCGGATAGGGGGAACCGCAGAATTCGGAAAAAATCGTACGCTAAGCTAAGGAAGGTCTGAAAAAGCCCCCGCTCGAGAAATGC
>NZ_JAPDBM010000081.1:0-17823 GCF_027705265.1 Aeromonas sp. QDB11
GGCGCCATGGTTCCAATGATGGGTTGTCGCCGGTAGAGTTTGAAAGGCAGTTTATTTTTCAGCAACAAAGTGTCTAGAAAACCAGGGGCGATTCACTATTTACCCCTGTTCCCAACATCGGAGTTTTCATGCGTCGATTCAATTTCATGCTCAATGGCAGCCGATTGATGATGTTTCCCTTCTACGTCTGCATTCTGGTGTGCGTGGCCCTGCTGATGGTGAAGTTTGCCATGCAGCTCTATCTGCTCTGCATCAACATCATCGAGATCCCCTACATGGACCTCATCACCGGTGTGCTGACCCTGGTGGACTTCGTGCTGGTGGCCCAGATGCTGATCCTGGTGGCGGTCTGCGGCTATGTGCAATTTATCCAGACCCAGGAGCAGCGCGAGGCTATCGGCGACAACTGGCTCAGCAAGATCAACTTTGCCTCCCTCAAGCTCATCGTCATCAACTCGCTGGTGACCATCGCCGGGGTGGAAGTGCTCAAGGCATTTCTCGAAGATGGCATCACCAATGAGGTGGAGATGAAGTGGTCCGTGGTGGTGTTTCTCGCCTTCTCGCTGGCCGCGCTCATCTATGCGGTGACCGAGCGGATGGCGGATCACAAATAGTCGGGCTTGATCACTGTGCTTGTTCAGCCTTGATTCACCAGCAATACAATTGATAACACTTTTCATTACTCTTACTGCGTTATAAACTTGCTCCCCCCGGGCTGCCCTGCCCGGGTGCTGGAGCCTTTATGACAAGCCTTTCCCTCTCACCCCGACAATTCTGGCAGTGGCTGGCCTACCACCATCAGGCCGCCGAGGGCACCCTCTATCTGATGTTCTTCTCCGGCCTGCTGCTGTGGGAGCCGCTGACCCCGATCTGGTCGCTGGCGCGCTGGAATCTGTTTTTCCATGTGATGCTCTCGCTCACCCTGTTTCCGCTGCTGTTTGGCGCCTTCTGGCTCTCTCATCGCAACCTGTTAAGCCGCAGCAACAAACCCTTTTTGCGCACCACGGGGCGGATTATCGAAGTCCTGCTGCTGGTCTGTCTGGCCAGCGGCCTGCTGCTGGTGCTGCACGGCACTCCGGGCGATGCCATGGGCAACCTCGCCAGCTGGGCCCACTGGCTGAGCGCGTTGGCGTTAACTCCTCTGGTGCTGCGCCACGCCTGGCGCTGGACCATCTTGAAATGGCGCACCTGATCCCATGTTGAAGTTATCGTTCTCTGCATATTTGTCACCCCTGCTGGCCCTCGTCCTGCTGCTGGTTAGCCCCTTTGCGTTTGCCCAGCAGATGGGCGCCGGGATGCTCGCCTATGAGGAGGGGCAAAGCCCGCGCCTCGTTACCGCCAACCTGAGCGCAGGCTCGGTCACCCTGCTTGAGCGCGATAGCGGCAAGCGGCTCAAGGAGGTGCCGCTGGGGGGCGATCTGCGCCAGCTTGCCCGCGCCGATGACGGCACCCTGCTGGTCACCGATTACAGCGGCGATCGCCTGCTGCTACTGGACGAAGATCTCGACCTTGAGAAAGTGATTCCCACCGGCCATAGACCCTACGGGATCATCTTCGATCCCAAGCGGCAGTGGTTCTGGGTCACGCTGTTCGAATCCGCTCGCCTGCAGGCCTACGACACAGCTGGCAACCTCCAGCTGGATACAAAGACCGCCGAGACTCCGCGCGGACTGGCCCTGACCGATGATGATCGCCTACTGCTGACCCACGCCATGACCGGCCAGCTCGCCATCTATGATCTCGCCAAGCTTGGCAACAGCGCCAAGGGCACTCCCCTGTCCGAGACTGCCCTGCCCAAGCCCAAACTCATCACCCTGGCCGAGACCCACAGCGACACCCCAAGCGACTCTCAAGGATTGCCACGCCTGCTCGATGGCATCGCCCTCTCCCCCGATGGCAGCGAGGCCTGGCTGCCCCACGTGCTGTGGAGCTTCGATCACCCCTTCCAGTTTCAGAGCACTGTCTTTCCGGCGGTCTCCATCATCGATTTGGATGAAGATAAAGAGCGGGTAGATGAAAGAAAGCAGCTCTTTTTGCAGATCAACCTGCCGAGCGTCGGCAACCGCAGCCAGATCGTCTCCAACCCGTTTGCAGCGCGCTTCGCCGCCGACGGCAAGCGGGTCTATCTGACGCTGGCGGGCTCGGAAGATCTGCTGGTGTTCGACCTCTCCCGCAGCGGCAAGTCCAACAACAACCGCCACCGCCGCAAGAAGTTTCAGGGGGGCGCCAAGGCGACCCAGCTGTTGCGCCACCTGCCGGGCCAGAATCCACGGGATCTGCTGATCGATGGCGACCATATTCTGGTGCACAACGCCATGGGGCAGGATCTTACCCGCCTCAATAGCGGCGGCAACGGCCCGTTTGCCCGGGTCACCGTCGATGTACCCCACTTCGCCAAGCTGGTAGAGACGGATCCCCGTCCCGAGCCGCTTCAGCGCGGCGAGCGGCTATTCAACCTGGGTAACACAGCGTCCAACTCACGCTTCCCCATGGCGGGAGACAACTGGATGAGCTGCAACTCCTGCCATCTGGACGGATTCAATTTCACCAACCGCTATCTGATGGCGGCCCATCGCCAGAAGAGCGGTGACAACGCCATCAACGGCCACGCCAACCTCACCAACATGGTGGCGGGGGATTTTGTCGGCGAATACCTGCGCATGACCCAGCAGACTCAGGGCGGCATGGGCCATGACACCCGCGATGGGGCCGAAGCGGTTGACCCCGCGAGGCCCCAACCGGAAGTGAAGGCGATGATGGAGGACTTACACGCCTTCGTCACCGCCGATGGCAACCTCCCCTATCTCGCCAACTGGCTGCGGCTCGATGCCCCGCGCACGGATCCCGCCAAGGCACCGACCACTCACCCGAAGGAGTGGCTCAACTCCGCCTCCTGCCAGAACTGCCACCAACAGGCGTTCAAGGACTGGAGCGAGAGCAACCACCGGCTGATGGGCAACTCCCATCCCTACTACAAGGTGGTGCAGGCGCTGGCCCGCGAAACCGAAGGGGAAGCGTTTGGCCAGTGGTGTCAGGGCTGCCACATGCCCCAGCAGGTGATGACAGGCCAGCTGGACCTGCCCAAGGGCTCCCACATGTTCGAGCAAGGCGGCGCCTCGCTGATTGCCGCCCACCAGGCGGGCGAACCTGTGGTTGAGGAAGGGACAGGCTGTGTACTCTGCCATCGCATCACCAAGCTCGAGGATGCAGGCGGCAACAGTGCCTTTACCGTGAATTTGAAAGACCGCGAGAGCTATGTGTTCGAGGATGCCGCGGGCGGCAGCCTCCAGCACTGGCTGGCCGAGCGGCAAATCAACGCCCGCCCCGCCATGCACAAGGTCTCCTACCAGAAAGATTTCTACCGCGACGCGGCCCTGTGCAAATCGTGTCACAACGAGTTTGCCCCGGGCACCGGCGCCAATATCGTCAACACTTGGGACGAGTGGGAAAAATCCAGCTTCGCGAACGCGAAGGATCCTGCCAAACGGCGTACCTGCATCGACTGCCACATGAACCCGGAGCCGGGCAATGGCGGCGCGCCGGTGGCGGGCCAGTCCACCGAAAACGGCACCATGAAGACGCGGCTCTATCGCCACAACTTTACCGGCGCCCAGCACCAGCTGGTGGGGCTGCGCAATCCTGCGCTTGAACAGGAGAGTCTGGCGCTCTTGCGCTCAAGCGCCACCCTCTCAGCCCGCATTGAAAACCAGAGTGGCCAACCTGCGCTGGTAGTAAGAGTCGCCAATACCGGCGCGGGCCATGCTCTGCCCACCGGGGTGGCCGATTTTCGTGAACTCTGGCTGGAGCTGACCGTCACCGACGCCAGCGGCAAGGTGGTGCTTGCCAGCGGCAAGCCGGTGGATGGCGCTGTCCCCGAGGATGCGCGACTGTTCAGAAAAGTGTTCGGCGATGCCGAGGGCAAGCCGGTGGGGCTCAAGTTCTGGCGCTACGCCAAACTGCTAGAAGATACCCGCATTCCGGCCGATGGCTGGCGCGATGAAGCCTGGCCGCTGCCCGCTGATGCCCAAGGGCCCTTCAAGGCCGATATCAAACTCAATTTCCGCACCTACCCCAAGTGGGTCAATGATGCGGTGCGCGCCGCCGAGCCCAGCTTGCCGGAGCCACCCATAGTGCAGCTAAATCGGTTGCAACTTACCTTGCAGCCTCTCCCCGTCACGCCCGCTACGGAGCCTCAATCCTGATGTTTGCAAGTTTTCTCATTACCCTGCGAGAGGGGCTGGAAGCCTTCCTGCTGGTCGGCATCTGCCTCTCCTACCTCGCCAAGCTGGGGGCGAGCCGCTACAACAAGTTCATCTATCTGGGTGTCGGGCTTGGCCTTGTCGCTTCCCTGATCGTCGCCTTCCTGTTCCAGGTGGTGGTAAGCCAGTTCGAGAGCGAGCGCTACAACCACCTCTTGATGGCGGGGATCCTCATCTTCGCCACGCTGGTGCTCACCTATATGGCGATCTGGATGCAGAAGCAGGCCAAATCCCAGGTAGGGGCCATGACGGCGCGCATCGATGCGGCCATCGACGGCGGCAACCTGTTTGGTCTGGTGCTACTCGCCTTTCTAGCGGTGATGCGCGAAGGGTTTGAAACCGTGCTCTTCTTCTCCGCCCTGCTCTACTCCGGGCAAGGGGTGGATCTGCAATCCGGCCTGATAGGCGCGCTGGCAGGGCTGCTGGTCTCCATCGCGCTGGTGTGGGGGCTGCTGCGCTCCACCCGCAAGGTGGCGCTGGCCCCCTTCTTCCGCTGGACGGGCCTGCTTATCATCATCATCGCCGCAGGTCTGCTATCGTCCGCCGTCAACATGTTGCAGGCGGCAGACATCATCACCTTCTGGACCACGCCGGTGTTCGACATCAGCCACATTCTCGACGATCAGGGGGTATTTGGTACCTTCCTGCGCGCCCTGTTTGGCTACAATGCCTCACCCGCTGGCTTGCAGTTGCTGACCTGGGCCCTCTATCTGGCGATCTTCGTTACCCTCTGGCAGCGCAGCTACCGCCCGCAGGTGAACGCCGCGTCCAGCAAGGGCTGAACACGCACGCCCTGTGGCAACAAGGCCACGGGGTAACAACACTATTCGGGAGCCGCGCCTTGGCGCGTTTCCCTTATCTATCAAGCAGTTTCGGAATAGGTCATGAGCGACAACAACAAGAAGCACATTGCGGTGCTGGGCGCAGGCCCCGCCGGTTTGATGGCTGCCTGGCGCCTGCGCCGCGCCGGTTTTACGGTCACCCTGTTCGAGCAGGAGCCGGTGGTCGGCGGCATGTGCGCCACCCAGACCTTCAAGGGGCGCGATGGCGAGTATCGCTTCGACTACGGCGGCCACCGCTTTATCACCAAAAACCCCGAGCTGCTCGCCTTTATCGACGAGCTGATGGGGGACGACCTGCTCCACGCCGAGCGCAAGAGCGTGATCCGCTTTGGCGGGCGCACCTATGACTACCCATTGAACCTGCCCAACCTGCTCAAGACGGCGCCGCTGGCCCTGATGGCCGGTGCGGTGAAAGACTTGCTGCTGTTGCCTTTTGCCAAGAAGCCCACCGATTTTGCCAAGGCGAGCTTTGCAGAGTGGATCCAAAGTCACTTTGGCCGCACCCTCTATCGCCAGTTCTTCGAGGGTTACACCGGCAAGCTGTGGGGCATCAACCCGGACAAGCTCTCCGCCGACTGGGCCGGTCAGCGCATCAGCCTGATCGATCTCAAAGACGTGGCGCGCCGCCTGCTGCCAAGACGCAACGGCAGCCTCTCGGTGCGCACCTATGCCCGCAAATACCGCTACCCCAAATATGGCTTCGGCCAGATCTTCACCACCCTGGGGGAGCGGCTGGTGGCAGAAGGGGTTGAGCTGAAAACCGGCGCCACCATCACCCGCCTTGAGCAGGCCGATGGCCGCATCGAACGGGTTTATTGGCAACAAGATGACGTTGAGCAGAGCGCCGCCTTTGATCAGGTGATCTCCACCCTGCCGCTGCCGCTCACCTGCCAGCATCTGGGGCTGGCGTGCTCCCTGCACTACCGGTCGCTTCGCTTCGTCAATATGCCGCTCAAACAGGAGAACCTGTCGGACAACACCTGGCAGTACCTCTCCGACCCCCATATTCTGGCCACTCGTTTGCAGGAACCGCGCCGCCGCAGCCCTTTTATGGCGCCACAGGGCCAGACCTCGGTGATGCTGGAGATCCCCTGCAATCCGGGGGATGCCACCTGGCAGGCACCGCTGGCCGATCTGCGCGGTCGGGTTACCGCTGATCTCGCCAGCCTCGGCGTCAATACCCAGAAGCTTGGCGATGAGACCTTCGAAGCCCGCAGCGAGTACGCCTATCCGCTAATGGATCTTGGCTATCAGGCTCGTCGCAACGAAGCCATCAAGGCGCTGATGCCGATCAATAACCTCATCATGACCGGCCGTCAGGGGACATTCCGCTACATCTTCACCGACACAGCCATGGAGATGGGGATGATGGCGGCCGACATGGTGATCGACGGGGTGGACAGACGTCACGCCATCTTCAATCATCGCAACGAAAATACCGTCATTGAAACCCAGAGTGTGGCATGAGATGCATTGTCGGTGTCCAACAGGTAGACAGACGCCGCAACACCTTCAACCAGCGCAACGAAAATACCGTGATTGAAACCCAGAGCGTGGCCTGAGTGCCGCGCCATGGGCATAACCTCTTGGCATAAGAAAGGAGAACAGGATGACCATCCGCCCGGGTTTACTCGCCCTCACCCTGCTGCTGACCCTGAGCGGCCAGGCGCAGGCTTACTCCTACGCCGCCGCCGGCAAGGAGCCACTGATCGACGCCCGCGAGGCGCTGCTTGGCGCCGCCACTGACGGCAAAGATGCCAGCGCCACCTTGAGCGAGATTGCCGACGAGTTGACCTATCTGGAACAGCACCACAAGGTGGAGCTGCAAGCGCCGCTGGCCGCCGCCATCAAGGCCCAAGATGCATCCGCCACCGCCGCCCTGCTCAACCGCGCCTACAAGGCGGAGATCGAGCGCCGCCTCGAAGGGGCCAGCCAGAACCTCGGCGACTACCAGACCGCCAAGGTGCTGGTGGTCAAGAGCAAGCGCTTCCTCGATTTGATCCTCCCATCACTCAGTGAAGGGGATCGCAAGGCAGCCGAACAGGCGCTGGCCAAGGTGCTGGATGCCATCGGTAACCCAGGGGTATTCGGGGTGGGCGCCAAGCCCGCCGATGCCGCCGCCTTTAGCGATGCAGAAAAAGCGCTGATGGCAGTGCTGGCGCCGCTTTGATGGCCTCCCATTGATGGCGACGCCCCCCCTCATCCCCACCCCTTCTCTCGCAAGGGGAGAAGGGGGGCGTCACCACGGCCGATTACGCTTCGCTAATCGACCCTACTTGCTGCTCCTGCTGCAACTGGTCTGGCTCGGCTGGCTGCTGGCCTTCCCGGTGGCGCTCGATTCCGACGATGCCCTCAATTTCGCCCACGGGGTGACGCGCTTTAGCGTGCTGGAGTTCTCACCCCACTTTCCGGGCTATCCCGCCTTTATCTGGCTGGCGCGGCTGATCAATCTGGCGGTCGACGATCCGGCCCGCGCGGTGCAATGGGCGAGCCTCTTCGGCACTGCGCTGATAGCACCGCTCGCCGCCTTGCTGGCGGTCAGATTGTGGCAGCGACCAAGCCTGCTCGCTCCCGTCTGGCTGCTGGTGCTGGCCCTGCCGCTCACCCCGACGCTCGCCCTCTCCGGCCTCTCGGACGGGCCGGCGCTCGCCGCCTGGCTCGGGACGCTGCTGGCCTTGCAGCAGCGCAGAATTGCGCTGGCGGGTCTGCTGCTGGGCCTCATGCTGGCGCTGCGCCCCTCCTACTTTGTGCTGGCGCTGCTGCCGCTATGGCTCGGGCTGGCGCAGCAGGGAACACGCGTCAGATTTGTGCTCCCCATCGTGCTGGTGGGGCTTATCAGCCTGCTCTTTGTCTGGCAGGCCGATGGCTGGGCCTATTTTGCCGAGGGGCGGCGCTTTACCGACGGCCACTTTACCCTCTGGGGCAACACCGCTGCGGCCCACGGCGATCGGCTGCTGAGCTGGGCGCGCACCTTCAACGAGCAGCTCACCCCGCTCTGGCCCTTGGCTGTCGGAGCCTTGCTGGTGCTGCCGCTTTGGCAAAACTCAAAAGGCCAAGCCACTACCCTCTCGCCGCTCTGGTCGCTCTACTGGCTCGCCCTGCTGCTCTGGACCCTGTTTGGCCAGAATCCCGACAATCCCCGCCATCTGGCCCCCATCACCCTGCTCGGTATCGTGCTGCTGGCAGGCTGGCTGCCACGTCGTGGTGAGTGGCTGGTCGCGGTCGCTGGCTTGCTGCTGCTCGCTGCAACCTTCACCCTGCCCCGCCCACCCGCCATGGTGCAGGCGGCAAGGCTTGCAGAGAAAGCCTGCCCGACGCTGGTGACCCAATGGGGCGTAAGATTGCTGCGAGAGACCACTGCCCTACCGGTGACAGACGGCTGGTACAAGGGAGATGCGGCGCTGGCACTCTCTCAAGGAGCCTGCCGTCTCAGTCGCCGCCCCATCGCCGCGAGCGAGATGCCCACTGCGGTGCGCCAGCACTGGTTTGCCCCGCGCTTTGCCGCCGAGCCCGGACTCTGGCTCGCCATACCGGATCCATCGGCGCGACAAAACTGATAAACTGCTTTTTTCGCGCTTTTCAACCCGACGTTTCGCATCACTGGACACCCTATGCCCCAATCGCCCACTGCTCAGGCTGCCGCCCTCTCCCCCCGTTTCCTGTTTATCCTGCTCGGTGCCCTGGCGGGCCTTACCCCGCTGGCGGTAGATATGTATCTGCCCGCCATTCCGGCCATTGCCCGGGATCTGGCCACCAGCATCGACGGTGCCCAGCTCACCATCAGCGCCTTTTTGGGCGGCTTTGCCATCGGTCAGCTCTTCTACGGCCCGCTGGCCGACAGCTATGGCCGCAAGCCGGTGATCCTGGCGGGGCTCACCATGTTTGCCATCGCCTCGGTCGGCTGTGCCATGGCGGACTCCCTGCCCGAATTGCTGGCCTATCGGATGTTGCAAGCCGCGGGCGGCGCGGCGGGCTCTGTGGTGGTCAATGCCCTGCTGCGCGACCTGTTCGAGAAGGATGCGTTTTCCCGCGCCATGTCGTTCGTCATTCTGGTGATGACCCTGGCGCCGCTGGTGGCCCCGGTGGTAGGCGGCTATATCAGTGCCCACGCCAGCTGGCGGGTGATCTTCTGGCTGCTGGTGGGGATCAGCCTGCTGGTCTGTCTGGTGATGCAATGGAAAATTCAGGAGACCCTGAAACCGGAACATCGCCAGCCCCTTAATCTCGGCCAGATCCTCAAGAACTACTGGGGGGTGCTCTCCCATCGCGGCGCCATGGGCTATGTGCTGTGCGGCTCCCTCTCCAGCTCCGGCATGTTTGCCTTCCTGAGCGGCTCCCCCTATGTCTATATCGAGTATTTCAAGGTGCCGACCGAGCACTACGGCTGGCTGTTTGGCCTCAATATTTTGCTGATGATGGTGGTCACCTTCGTCAACAGCCGACTGGTAAAAGGGGTAGGCGCCGAGCGGATGCTGCAATACGGCCTGCTGGTGCTGCCCTGCGCGGGCGCTCTGCTGATCTACAACGCCTGGAGCCAGACTGGCGGCCTGTGGGGCATCGTCATTCCGGTGGTGCTCTTTATCGGCCATATCAGTCTGGTGGGCGCCAACGCCATGACTGGCCTGATGGGCCACTTCCCGCAATCTGCGGGCACCGCCTCGGCACTGGCGGGCACCCTGCGCTTTGGCATCGGCGCCGTGGTCGGCATTCTGGTCAACCTCAATCCGCCCCAATCGCCGCTGCCCATGGCCATCGCCATCGCCTGCTGCGGCGTGGGTTCCACCCTGAGTTACTGGCTGCTGACGGGCAAGAGAGGAGAGTAGCTCCCCCTTCTCCTGCACCGACCACGATCCTTGCGTCTGGATCAACGAGGCCCCGCATCTACGGGGCCTCGCTGTTTATGGCGTAATGCCGATTCAGAACATGGCTCGATTGAGCAACAGATGCGCCCCTATGCTCACCAGATAACCGAGCACGATGGCAGGCAGCCACTTCAGGTGGCCAAAAAAGGTATACATGCCGTGGGCCTGTCCCATCAGGGCCACCCCGGCCGCAGAGCCAATGGAGAGCAAACTGCCCCCCACCCCGGCAGTCAGGGTCACCAGCAGCCACTGCCCCAGCGCCATATCCGGGTTCATCGAGAGCACGGCAAACATCACCGGAATGTTATCAACGATGGCCGACAATACCCCGATGAAGATGTTGGCCATGGTGGGATCCCCACCGGCATACAACCAGTGTGACACCAGCTCCAGATACCCCATAAAACCCAGACCACCGACACACATCACCACCCCGTAGAAGAAGAGCAGGGTATCCCACTCCGCCTTGGCCACCTTGTTGAACACGTCAAATGGCACGACAGACCCCAGACTGCGCAACCGCATATCATCTCCATTGCGTTCATAGAGCGCGCGCTTGCGGGCAAGGGAGCGTGGCAGCGATTTGCGCAAATAGAAGCCGAAGAACTGCAGATAGCCCAGCCCCAGCATCATGCCCAGTACGGGCGGCAGATGGAGGAAACTGTGGCACAGCACCGCCGTGGTGATGGTCAGCAGGAACAGCACGACAATGCGGCGGGCTCCCCGCTTGAGATCGACCACTTCGTTATCAGCCTCCGGCACATGGCGCGGCACCATCAGGCTCATCAGAATGGCTGGCACCAGGAAATTGAGCAGAGAGGGAATAAGCAGGGCGAAGAACTGGCCAAATTGCACCTTGCCCGCCTGCCACACCATCAGGGTGGTGATATCGCCAAAGGGACTGAACGCCCCACCGGCGTTGGCGGCGATCACGATGTTGATGCAGGCAAGATTGACAAAACGCCGATCACCGTTGGCCACTTTCAACACCACGGCGCACATCAAGAGCGCAGTGGTCAGGTTGTCTGCCACCGGCGAAATACAGAAGGCAAGCCCCCCGGTCAACCAGAACAGGGTGCGCAAGTGAAACCCCGAGCGTACCAGCCAGGCACGCAGGGCATCAAACAGCCGCCTGTCCTCCATGGCATTGATGTAGGTCATCGCCACCAGCAGGAACAACATCAGCTCGGCATATTCCAGCAGGGTATGGCGAAATGCCTGCTCGGCGACAGGGCTCATCCCCTGCTGTGCATAGGCGATACCGATCAGGATCCAGATCACCCCGGCGGCCACCAGCACGGGTTTGGACTTGCGCAGTTGCAGATACTCTTCAGCCATCACCAGGGCATAGGCCAATACAAACAATCCGACACAAAAAAGTCCGATGGCGGAGGATGTCAACAGAACAGGGCCACTACTGGCATGGGCGGGAGGGATAAACAGGGAAAGCAGCAAAATAATCCGGGTGAGCGCAGACATGGTCTCTTCCTTTTAGAACCATCTGGCCACGATGCTAGCACCTGGATGAAAAGAAAAATTCATCCAGGTCAATTAACGCTTAATTAGTGTGCGGTCGAGACGCCGGGTTATTTCTTGCCGAAACCCGACTGCTTGAGGGTATAGCCTGCGCTGTTTTGCCAGGCATCCAGACCGCTGCGGTTATTGCCCGCCACCAGACTGGCGGCCAGACTCGGGCTGTTGAACAGCTGATCGGCGGTAAAGACAAAGCCGCCCTGACTGCGGGGCACTATGACCCCCTTTTCCAGCAGTTCGTGACGCAGCTCGATCACCGCTTCACGCAGGGAGGCGGCATCCTCGCCATTGGCGGTGGAACCGGCCAGCACCATAAAGCCCGGATTTTGCCGCTTGCCCACCGGATAACCGTGGGCCTCGGCCCCTTTGCCGTTGAAGTGGTAGAGCTCGCGCTCCCCCGGCCGGTTGTCGGAGAGTGCCTTTTGCAGGGTCATCAGCTCGTTGTAGATCTCGATGGGGACGACGGCAGCCTGCTTGTTGCCCTTGCTATCGATGATAAAACTGACTTGCTTGTGTAACATCCTTGCTCATCCTGTGACCCATGGAAGCCCCTATTCTAACCACCTCGGGCAAGCGGGATCCAGCGAGGATCCACTGCTCTTTTGCCGCCTTGATCACTAACTGGCACTCTTGATCAACCGTAAGGGGTGTTGATCAATGCTGGCCGTGCTAGCGTACCAAGCATGATGAAAGCCATTGACCATCAAACGGTTATCCCATGCTGACCCTGCGCAACCTCTGCAAGAGCTTCGATAACGGCAGTGAACGACTGCCGCTGTTCCACCATCTCGATCTCGCCCTCCCCGCTGGCGAGATCACCCTGCTGCTGGGCCAAAGCGGCTGCGGCAAGTCGACCCTGCTCAATCTGATCGCCGGGCTGATTGCACCGGACGAAGGGGAGATCTGGCTGGGGGAGACCCGGATCGACACCCGCTCCCCCGACGAGCGAGCGCGCCTGCGGGGCCGCCATTTCGGTATCGTCTATCAGGATTTCAACCTGCTGCCGACCCTCAACGTGGCCGAGAATCTGGCCCTGCCGCTGGCCATCAACGGGCTGCCACCGGATGAGGCAAAGATTGACCAGTTGCTGCACCGGCTCGATATGAGCCACAAGCGCCATGCCTGGCCGGAGCAGCTCTCCGGCGGCCAGCGACAGCGGGTGGCGCTGGCCCGCGCCCTTATCCATCAACCCGGTTGGCTGCTCGCCGACGAGCCCACCGGCAGCCTCGATGAGCACAATGCCGAACAGGTAATGGCGTTGATGGTGGCGGCGGTGCGCGATACCGGCGCAGGCTTGCTGCTGGTGAGCCACAACCCCGCCTATGCCGCGCTGGCAGACAGGGTGCTTCGCCTTGAAGGGGGGCAACTTATCGAACTCAAGGGGCCCCGCCATGACTAAACGGCGACTGCGCCTGCTGGAGGCACGCTGATGCTGCCACTCAAAGCGCTGCTGCGCCTCTATCGCAGTCACCCCTGGTTGCTGCTGATGAGTCTGGCCGGGCTGGTATTGGGAGTATCGCTGGTGGTGGCCATCGAGCTGCTCAACCACAGTGCACGCACCAACTTTGTCGCTGCCCGCAGCCAGCTGGCAGGGGAAGCCAACTACCGGCTGGCCCCCGCTGGTGGGCTGGATGAACAGCTTTACGTGCAGCTGGTGACCAGCCAACCCGCCCTCGATGCCATGCCCCAGATCCATGGCTGGCTCAAAGATGAAGAGGGGCGCAGCTTTCAGCTGTTGGGAATGGATCTCTTCAACCCCGGCCCCCTGCGCCAGCTGTTTGGCGCCCGACCCGCGAGCGACCCCGCCTTTTCCCTCAACCGTGCCGACAGCATCTGGCTGGCAGCCCCCGAGGCGCAGCGCCTTGGCTGGCAAGCGGGCCAGAGCCGCCGCTTTGTGCTGGGCGGCAACGATGGCGCAAATGCCCGCCCCCTGACCCTGACGCTGGCGGGCACCTTCGAGCCGGGCGCCGTGCCCATGGAGCGACTGCTGATAACCGATATCGGCCTCGCCCAGCCGCAGCTGGGCAAAGCGGGTCGGCTCGATCGCATCGTCTTCAAGCTAAGCGACGCCGAGGCTCGCACCCTGCAGGCCACCCTGCAAACCGATTACCCGAACCAGCCCTTGTGGCTTGAGCCCATCAGCCCGGCGCTCGATGCCAGCCAGCTTGGCGATGCGCTGGCCCTCAACCTGACGGCACTCTCATTGCTCGCCATGGCGGTGGGATTGTTTCTGGTGTTCAACGCCCAGCGGTTTGTGCAGAGCGTGCGTCGCCCCCAGCTGGCCCAGTTGATCATTCTGGGGATGGGGCCGAGTCGGGTGCTCCGCTGGCTCATTCTGGAGCTACTTATTCTCGCCACGGTGGGCACCCTGCTTGGGGTGCTGCTCGGCAGCCTGTTGGCGCTGGCGCTGATGGGGCAACTGACCCAGGCGCTGGCCGATCTCTATGGGCCCAACCCCATCGATCTGTTGCGCCTCTCCCCTGTGAGCCTGCTCAAGGCGCTGTTGATCGGGCTGTTCGGCACGCTGGCCGCCAACCTGCCCGGCTGGTGGCAACTGCTGCGCCAATCCCCCTTCGAACTGCGCGCCGGGAGCAGCCGCCCTCCCGTGCATCCGTGGCGACGGCGCGTGCTGGCCATCGCCATCCTGCTGCTGTGCGCTCTGTGCCTGTGGTTGCCGCAAACAGGTCTGACCGGCGCCCTCTTTATCGCCGGAGGCTGGCTGCTGGCCATGGCGCTCTGGCTGCCCGATGCCCTGCGCGGCCTGCTTGGCTGGTTGCGACGGCGCGCGGGCGGCCCCCTCACCGCCCGGCTCGGGGTGGCCGAGACCCTCTATCACCTCGATCGCACCGCCATCGCGGTGATGGCGTTGCAGCTCGCCATCGCGGCGGCCATCGGCATCGGCGTCATGGTGTCGAGCTTTCGATCCAGCGTGGAGATCTGGCTCGGCCAGCGTCTGGCCGCCGATCTCTATGTCACCGCCCCCAAGGGGGTGGCGGGCAACAAGGGCACCTTGAGCGACACAACCATTAAGACCCTGCTCGCCAATCCGTTGGTGAGCGCCGCCTCGCGCCGCTCGGTGCACCCCGCCCGCTGGCAGGGGCAGCCCATCGAGTGGGCGCAGATGGACTTTATCCCCCAGCTTAAAGCGGCCTATCCGCTGCTGGCCGGACGCTGGCCGACCCGCCCAGACGAAGTGCTGGCGAGCGAACCGCTGACGGTGCGCCTTGGGGTCAAGGTGGGCCAGACATTGGCAATCAGCGGCGAACAGGGGCCAAGGCAGTTCACCGTCACCGGTGTCTATCAGGACTACGGCAGCGACAAGGGGCAGATCCTGCACGCCTTCGAGGCAGGAGCGGTGCAATCCCTCGCCCTCTTTAGCAACGACCCCGAGCAGCTGGCCGACCGCCTGCGCGAGCGCTATGGCGAGCAGCTCAATCTGCTCTCCGCCCCCGCTATCCACAGCGCGGCGCTCAAGGTGTTTGACCAAACCTTTGTGGTGACCGAGCTATTGAAGTTGCTGATCCTCGGCATCGCCTTTTTCGGGATCGGCTCGGCCTTTATGGTGCTGGGGCTGGCGCGCCGTGGCGAGCTGCAGACCTTGCAGAGTCTGGGCTTGAGCCCCCGCCACTGCCGCCAGCTGCTGGTGTGGCAAGGGGCAGGATTGGGGCTACTCACCGCCCTGCTGGCCCTGCCGGTGGGATATGGCCTCGCCTGGGTGCTGATCGAGGTGGTCAACCCACGCGCCTTTGGCTGGCGCCTCGCCTTTGAGGCCGCCCCCCTTCATGCGGTCACCGCCCTGTTGCTGGCGCCGGTATGCGGGGCACTCGCCTCCTGGTATGCCGCAAGGAGAGTGGTATGAGCCAACAACCGCGAGATACGCCAGCATGCTGGCTCTCACACCTGATACGTGGCGCACTGGCATCCTGGTATGCGGCAAGGAGAGTGGTATGAGATATCGGTTAGCGCACTGGCTCAGCCATGGCTTGAAGCTCCCATTGACCACTTCCCTCTCTCCGCCCCTTCTTCAGCGCAGAGAAGAGCACAGTGCGGCATCGAACCATCCCCTCTCCCTTCGGGAGAGGGCCAGGGTGAGGGGAAGCTTGTCCTCCTTACGGCCCCTGTGGCTCGCCGCCCTCTTGATCCCGCTGATTACCATGATCAGCAGCGCGCAGGCCAGCGATCTGGGCGCCCTGCTCGGCGGTGGCAACGACAGCTTTAAAAAGGTGCTGCCGGGGCAAACCATCCAGCTGCCGGAGGATCACGCCGCCCACCCCGATTACCGCTCCGAGTGGTGGTATCTCACCGGCAATCTCAAGGATGAACAGGGGCGTGAATATGGCATGCAGTGGACCCTGTTTCGCCAAGGGATCGAACAAGAACTTCGCACCAGCAACCCCTGGCTCACTCCCCAGCTCTGGCTGGCCCAGTTTGCCATCACGGATCTCGACCGTGGCAGCCACCAGCAAGATGAACGGGCCAGTCGGCAGGGGCCGGGACTGGCGGGGGCCAGCGGCGGTCAATATTGGCTCAGGGAGTGGCGGCTTGCCTCGCAAGGGGCTGCGCTCTTCCCAGCCACCCTCAAGGTGCAGAGCAAGATTGGCGAGCTGAACCTCACCGTCACCGCCGCCAAGCCGCTGGTGCTGCAAGGCAAGGCCGGTTACAGCGAGAAGAGCCCGGGCAACGCCTCCTTTTACTACTCCTACCCACGCCTGCATTTGAGCGGCACCCTGACTCGCGATGGCGAGACCCGCATCGTCACCGGACAAGGGTGGTTTGATCACGAGTGGAGCAGCTCGGTATTGGCCGAATGGCAATCGGGTTGGGACTGGTTTTCGCTCCAGTTGAACGATGGCCGCGAGCTGATGCTGTTTCGCCTGCGCACCAAATCGGGACGCACTGAGCCCGAGAACCGCTACGGCATTTTGATTGAGCGGGATGGCAGCAGCCGGGTGCTCGCCCCCGACGCGATTCGCTTTACGCCGGGCAACACCTGGCGCGGCCCCAAGGGGCAGAATTACCCCGTCGAGTGGCAGCTAAACGCCGCCGGAATGAACCTCACCATCAAAGCTCGTCAGCCCAATCAGGCCATGACAGGTCGCTTTGACTACTGGGAGGGAGCTGTCTCTGTCTCGGGGGATGCCAAGGGGGTCGGCTATCTGGAAATGACCGGCTATTAGCCTGCGGCCATCGCCGGTTATCCCTTATTCTGACGCTCGCTTAAAAAGCGGGACGCTATCAAGAACTCATTAAAATCCGACAACTTGGACAGCTTTTTACTCAACACTTTTTACTCAACACTTTTTACTCAACAAGGGAAGTCAGCGTTTGATACCCTGCGGATGAGGTCTCATGGCGTATTTTCGTACAGCACCCATGGCGACAGCATTAACCGGTTTGATTCGTTCAATTCATATGCAGCATGCACAAGGATGGCATTTATGTGGCAAGAGATCTGGCAGACCATCGTCTCCGAGTTCACCGATATTCAAGATATCAAGCAGATGACCCAGATTGTATTGCGCCTGCTGGTGGCAGGTCTGCTCGGCGGTCTATTAGGCTACGAGCGTGAACAGAAAGGGAAAAGTGCCGGGATCCGCACCCATATGCTGGTCAGTATTGGCGCCGCCCTGTTCGTGCTGATCCCCCAGCAAGCTGGCGCATCAACTGCCGATCTGACCCGGGTGTTGCAGGGGCTCACTGCCGGGGTGGGATTTCTGGGGGCTGGCACCATCATTCTGGGCACCCGACAAACAGAAACCAAGGGGCTGACCACGGCCGCCGGTATCTGGGTCACCGCCGCCATCGGCATTGCCGCGGGTATGGGCCGAGAGTCCACCGCGGTGCTCGCCACCCTGATCGCGCTGTTTATTCTGACCATCGTGCCTTGGCTGCTGGGGATCAAAAAAGAGGGCCGTGAGTAATCCTCACTGGCCCCCCACTGACTGCGGCCCTCTGCAGATACCGGCCACCCGAGTGGCCGGTCTGCTCGATGACCCGAAATCCATAGCCCTTATAACAGGGCATAACCGTGATATTGCCCAACCACTCCTGTCACTTGGCGCCAGTCGTCAAGGATGCCTTATCTGTTTATTTATTAAACTCCCCTCGCCCACTCAACCCGCTGCCAACTTGGCTCAAGTCTGATCCTTGTCAAAAAACCTTTCAAAATCCGAGCGATAACTAACTTTTTGCTCACTTTAATTGGTCGGTGTTTGATACCTTACTCATCCGGCCCTCACAGCCCCAAAAGCGTAACCGTTCACCGGGACGGTGTTGACAGCACCAACTCCTCCGGGAACGGGTAGTCGGTTTTCTCGATGCAGGACC
>NZ_JAPDBM010000082.1:0-17643 GCF_027705265.1 Aeromonas sp. QDB11
ATGGATACCGTGTCTCCTTTCCCGGGGAATGGCTATGGCACAGCGAAGGTGTAGCACTATTGGGATCAGTTATTTAGTATTGGGGGCAGCTAAAGAATAAGAGGCAAAGCAATGAGTCAGCAGCAATACAAGGTCCTGGTCGTGGACGATGACCTGAAATTACGTTCCCTGTTGGAGCGCTATCTCACCGAGCAGGGATTCGTGGTGCGCGGCGTGGCCAATGGCGAACAGGCCGATCGCCTGCTGACTCGTGAAAACTTCAGCCTGATGGTGCTCGACCTGATGTTGCCGGGGGAGGATGGGCTCTCCATCTGCCGTCGTCTGCGGGAAGCGGGCAACCAGATCCCGGTTCTGATGCTCACCGCCAAGGGGGATGAAGTGGATCGCATCGTCGGGCTCGAGATGGGGGCCGATGACTATCTGCCCAAGCCGTTCAATCCCCGCGAATTGCTGGCGCGGATCCGTGCCGTGTTGCGCCGCCATACCGTCGAGTTGCCGGGGGCTCCCTCTGCAGCAGAGAAGGTGGTCAACTTCGGTGCCTTCCAGCTCAATCTGGCGACCCGCGAGCTGAACCGGGATGGCGAGCCTATGGCGCTCACCAGCGGTGAGTTTGCGGTGCTCAAGGTGCTGGTCAGCCATCCGCGCGAGCCGCTCTCCCGCGACAAGCTGATGAATCTGGCCCGTGGCCGCGAATACACCGCCACCGAGCGCAGCATTGATGTGCAGGTCTCTCGCCTGCGCCGCCTGCTGGAGCAGGATCCGGCCCAGCCCCGCTATCTGCAGACCGTCTGGGGTCTGGGGTATGTGTTTGTACCAGATGGTGACGGTGCATGAAAAAGGTCGGCAGCATGTTCTCGCGCATGCTCTGGTTTCTGGCCGCCGTGTTGGTGGTCTATCAAGCGGTTTCCTACGTTACCTTCTACAACTATCTGCTGGCGCCAACCGTCAAGCAGATCAGTCACCTGCTGGCCAATCAGGTCAAATTGATCTTTCCGGTTAATACCGAGCAGCTGGCGCTGAGTGAAGATGCCGAGGCGCTGGTCTATGTGACGACCGGTACCGACATCTACACCCAGAGCGAGGCGGTGCAGCATGGCTTCAACGATGCCAAGCCGTACCCCTATCTGGAGGAGAACATCAGCCGCGAACTGGGTGGCCCGGCCAAGGTGCGGGTCGAGATCCAGGATCACTACATCATCTGGATCCAGCCGCCGCAGGCCAGCAAAATTTGGGTGCGGATCCCGCTGACCGAGATTGAAGATGATGATATCGAACCCCTCATTATCTATCTGAGCGTGCTGCTGGTGATCACCCTGTTTGCGGCCTGGCGCTTTGCCCGCCAGCTGGTGCGCCCGCTCGAGGATCTCGAGGCTGGCGCGGTGGCCGTGGCCAAGGGGCATTTCCCCGAGGCGCTGGGGGAGTTGGGGTCACGGGAAGTGCGGCGGCTGACCCGTACCTTCAACCACATGTCGCACTCCATCAAGAGCCTGATCGAGGAGCGTAATCTGATGATGGCGGGGGTATCCCACGATCTGCGCACCCCGCTGACCCGCATCCGGCTGGCCACCGAGATGATGTCGTCCGGTGACGAGTACCTCAAGGAGAGCATCAATTCCGATATTGATGAATCCAATGCCATCATCGATCAGTTCATCGACTATATCCGCCCTGATGAGGGGCAGGACCTGATGCCGATCGACCTGACCCAGCTGGTGCACGATACCTTGCTGATCTACTCGGAACAGGGGTTGGAGGTGGAACTGGCGCTGCCGCAGGATGCGGTGCGGGTGGCCTGCAATCCGGTCAGCATGCGACGGGTGTTGAACAACCTCTCAAGCAACTCGCTGCGTTATGGGGCGAGCAGGCTGCATGCCGAATTGAAGGACGATGGTCACTGGGTGCGCTTGCGCCTGTCAGATGATGGCCCCGGTATTCCCGAGCAGGATTATGCCCGGGTACTCAAGCCCTTCACCCAGGGCAATGTGGCGCGCACCGTCGGTGGTAGCGGTCTTGGTCTGGCGATTGTGGCCAAGATAGTTGCCCAGCACCACGGCACTATCCGGCTGGGGAGCGCGGATCTCGGCGGTTTGCTGGTTGAGGTGCGATTGCCGAAACACCAGCCGCAGGAGTGGATGGATTGAAAGAAGGGCGTATCGATGGATACGCCCTTCTGCATTATCAGACCACTTTTTATCAGAGCACTTTCTCCGGTGTTGTGGCGGCAGCCTTGCGATAGCGCTTGCCATATCTCAGCTGCTGGATCAGCAGGGCCGCCACGATCAATCCCAGCCCGATGGGGGTGGCTGGGTGGATCGCCTCGCCAACCAACAGGTTGAGCAGCACCAGCGAGGCAAACGGCGAGATGAAGATGAGGTTGCTGATGGGGGCCGTGTTGGTGGCATGGCGCATCGCCATCAGCCAGAGTACGAAGCCAAACCCCATCTCGATGATCCCGACATAAATGGCACCCAGCCAGCCTTGCCAGGCGGTCAGCTGGAAGTCGGCCAGCAGCCAGGTGGCGAGCACGATGAAGGGGAGGCTGATAATGAAACCAAGCAGCAGGCTGACGACGGGGTCCCCCTGATTGCGGGTATTGAGGATCCAGTAGCTGGCCCAGATCAGGGTCGAGAGCAGCACCAGCGCAACACCCAAGGGATTGTCAAAGTGCAGTCCGAAGACATCCCCCTTGGTGGCAATGACCAGCGCCCCGAAATAACCGAGCACGATAGCCACTCCGTCGCGGCGGCGCAGGGTCTGGCCGAGGAATGGCACCGAGAGCAGCGTGAGGGTGATGGCCCAGGTGTAGCTGAGGGTCTGTGCCTGCTGGGCCGGCAGCAGATCATAGGCTTTGAACAGCAGCAGGTAATAAAGGAAGGGATTCATCACCCCCAGCATCAGGTAATAGAGCGGGCGGCTGCGCAGATAGCTGCAGAGCAGCGGCAGTTTGCCCTGCTTGAGTACTATGGTGCCCAGCAGCAGGGTCGAGGTCAGCGCCGCAACCAGCAGCAGTTGCACTGGCGCAAAATAGGTGAGGGAAATCTTGAAGGCCGTTGCCACCGTGGACCAGAGCGCCACGGCGCAGAGTGCGTACTGGTAGGCTTTCTTTTGATCTTTGATCATCGCTGTCGTGTCATGAACGGAAGAAAGCGGCAGTCTATCAGCCCATTGACGAGCTTGTCGTGACGCCGGACATTCCTTGAGGTGATTCCTGTCATGGACGTGCCTTTTCGGGGACGGTGACAGAGATCCATCTGTCACAGAAAATTGTGCACAATCTGTTCGCCCTCTCTTGCGCAAATTGAAAAAATCCGTATAATCCCCTCCGCTTACCCATGAGGTAAGCCAGACGATATGTCTGCTGCTGAGTTTACTGCTTGCAGAGACCAGCCATACAGTCCTCCCGATATGGGAGGAAACGTGAAAAATCACACCTCTGGCGGGAGAGATCTCGGTCGGGCGGTGTTGATTTATGTTCTTTTATCTATTGGAGCTCTGTCAATGCAGAACCAAAGAATCCGTATCCGCCTGAAGGCTTTTGATCATCGCCTGATTGATCAATCCACTGCGGAAATCGTTGAAACTGCAAAGCGCACTGGCGCGCAGGTTCGCGGTCCTATTCCGCTGCCGACTCGCAAAGAGCGCTTCACCGTCCTGATCTCCCCGCACGTCAACAAAGATGCGCGTGATCAGTACGAGATCCGCACTCACAAGCGTCTGGTAGACATCGTTGAGCCGACTGACAAGACCGTAGACGCCCTGATGCGTCTGGATCTGGCAGCTGGTGTAGACGTCCAGATCAGCCTGGGTTAATTACGGAAAGAGGTTGATAACAATGACAATCGGTCTTGTAGGTCGCAAAGTGGGTATGACTCGCATCTTCACTGAAGATGGCGTTTCTATCCCGGTGACTGTTATCGAAGTTGAAGCTAACCGTGTAACTCAGGTCAAATCTGTAGAAACCGACGGCTACAACGCTATTCAGGTTACCACTGGCGCCAAAAAAGCCAGCCGTGTGACCAAGCCGGAAGCTGGCCACTTCGCCAAAGCTGGTGTAGAAGCCGGTCGCGGTCTGTGGGAATTCCGCCTGAACAACGGTGAAACTTTCACTGTTGGTAGCGAGCTGAAAGTAGATCTTCTCGCTGACGTTAAGCTGGTAGACGTTACTGGCACATCCAAAGGTAAAGGCTTTGCTGGTACTGTTAAGCGCCACAACTTCCGCACCCAGGATATGACCCACGGTAACTCCTTGTCTCACCGCGTTCCGGGTTCTATCGGTCAGAACCAGACTCCGGGTCGTGTATTCAAGGGCAAAAAGATGGCTGGTCACATGGGTGCTGAGCGTGTAACGACTCAGAACCTGGAACTGGTTCGTGTTGACGCTGAACGCAACCTGCTGCTCATCAAAGGCGCAGTACCGGGTGCAACCAACGGCAACGTGATCGTCAAACCTGCCGTCAAAGCGTAACGTCTGAGGAGATAGTAATGGAATTGGTAATGAAAGACGCCAAGAGCGCTCTTGAAGTTTCCGAGACTACCTTCGGGCGCGAATTCAACGAAGCTCTGGTTCACCAGGTCGTCGTTGCATATGCCGCTGGTGCCCGTCAGGGTACTCGTGCGCAGCTGACTCGCTCTGAAGTGTCTGGTGGCGGCAAAAAGCCGTGGCGTCAGAAGGGTACTGGTCGTGCCCGTGCTGGCTCCATCCGTTCGCCCATCTGGCGTTCCGGTGGTGTGACTTTTGCTGCTAAGCCGCAAGATCACAGCCAGAAAGTAAACAAGAAGATGTACCGCGGCGCTATCCGTAGCATTCTGTCCGAGCTGGTACGTCAAGAGCGCCTGATCGTTGTCGAGAAATTCGGCATCGAAGCGCCGAAGACCAAAGAACTGATCGCCAAGCTGAAAGAGATGGAACTGACTGACGTTCTGATCGTGACTGCTGAAGTCGATGAGAACCTGTTCCTGGCTGCTCGCAACCTGTACAAGGTCGACGTGCGTGATGTTGCCGGTATCGACCCGGTCAGCCTGATCGCCTTCGACAAGATTCTGATGACTGCTGACGCAGTTAAGCAAATCGAGGAGATGCTGGCATGATCCGCGAAGAACGTCTGTTGAAAGTTCTGAAGGCTCCGCACATCTCTGAAAAGAGCACCATGGTCGCAGAAAAGCAGAACACTATCGTGTTCAAAGTTGCTGTTGATGCCACCAAGGCGGAAGTCAAAGCTGCAGTTGCGAAACTGTTCGAGGTCGAAGTTGAGACCGTCCGCACCCTGAACATGAAGGGTAAGACCAAGCGCTCAGGTGCGCGTGTAGGCCGTCGTTCCGATTGGAAAAAGGCTTATGTGACCCTGAAAGCTGGTCAGGACATCGACTTCATGGGCGCAGCCGAGTAAGAGGAGTTCTCAAAAATGGCAATCGTTAAGTGCAAGCCTACTTCTCCGGGCCGCCGTCACGTCGTCAAGATCGTCAATCAAGAGCTGTACAAGGGTAAGCCCTTTGCCGCTCTGCTGGACAGCAAAAGCAAGTCCGGTGGTCGTAACAACAACGGCCGTATCACTACCCGTCATATCGGTGGTGGTCACAAGCAGCACTACCGTATCGTCGACTTCAAACGCGACAAAGACGGTATCCCGGCTAAAGTAGAGCGCCTGGAATACGATCCTAACCGTACCGCTAACATCGCTCTGGTGTTGTATGCAGACGGTGAGCGTCGTTACATCCTGGCTCCGAAAGGCCTGAAAGCTGGTGACGCAATCGCTTCTGGTGCTGATGCAGCCATCAAGGTAGGTAACGCCCTGCCGATGCGCAACATCCCGGTTGGTTCTACCGTTCACGCTGTAGAGATGAAGCCTGGTAAAGGTGCCCAGCTGGCTCGTTCCGCTGGTACTTTCATCCAGATCCTGGCTCGTGAAGGTAACTATGTAACTCTGCGTCTGCGTTCCGGCGAAGTACGTAAAGTTCTGGCCGAGTGCCGCGCTACCATCGGTGAAGTCGGTAACTCCGAGCACATGTTGCGTCAACTGGGTAAAGCCGGTGCAAACCGCTGGCGTGGTATTCGTCCGACCGTTCGCGGTATGGCGATGAACCCGGTTGATCACCCGCACGGTGGTGGTGAGGGTCGTAACAAAGGCATGCAGCCTGTGTCCCCATGGGGCCAGAAGGCTAAAGGCTTCAAGACCCGTAAGAACAAGCGTACCGACAAGTACATCGTACGTCGTCGTAACAAGTAATTGTTAACATAGAGGAATCACCATGCCACGTTCTCTCAAGAAGGGTCCATTTATTGACCTGCACTTGCTGAAGAAGGTAGAGAAAGCGGTGGAAAGCGGGGATAAAAAGCCGGTTAAGACCTGGTCCCGTCGTTCAATGATCATCCCGAACATGATCGGTTTGACCATCGCTGTCCATAATGGTCGTCAGCACGTTCCGGTTTTCGTTACCGAAGAAATGATCGGTCACAAACTGGGTGAATTCGCACCGACTCGTACTTATCGCGGCCATGCTGCTGATAAGAAGGCTAAGAAGCGCTAAGGGATAAATGATGGAAGCTATCGCTAAACACCGTTATGCCCGTACTTCTGCCCAGAAAGCTCGTCTGGTAGCCGATCAAGTACGTGGTCTGTCCGTAGACAAGGCTCTGAATATCCTGACCTTCAGCCCGAAAAAGGCTGCTGTGCTGGTTAAGAAAGTGCTGGAATCTGCCATTGCAAACGCTGAGCACAACGAAGGCGCCGATATCGACGCGCTGCGTGTTGCTACTATCATGGTCGACGAAGGTCCCTCCATGAAGCGCATCCGTCCGCGTGCCAAAGGTCGTGCGGATCGTATCCTCAAGCGTACCGCTCACATCACTGTAGTGGTATCCGACGCTAAGGCTGGGAGATAAGCAATGGGTCAGAAAGTACATCCTAATGGCATTCGCCTGGGTATTACCAAGCCTTGGAATTCTACCTGGTTCGCGAACACCAAAGACTTCGCTGACAACCTGTACAGCGATTTTCAAGTACGCCAGTTCCTGACCAAGGAACTGAAAAACGCGTCCTTGTCCAAGATCACCATTGAGCGTCCGGCCAAGAGCATCCGTGTGACCATTCACACCGCTCGTCCGGGTGTTGTCATCGGTAAGAAAGGCGAAGACGTTGAGAAACTGCGCAAAGCTGTAGCCACTATTGCTGGCGTGCCTGCTCAGATCAACATTTCCGAAGTCCGCAAGCCGGAGCTGGATGGCAAACTCGTTGCCGACAGCATCACTTCCCAGCTGGAGCGTCGTGTAATGTTCCGTCGTGCTATGAAGCGCGCCGTACAGAACGCAATGCGCCTGGGTGCCAAGGGCATCAAAGTGGAAGTTTCCGGTCGTCTGGGCGGCGCTGAAATCGCGCGTACCGAATGGTACCGTGAAGGTCGTGTGCCATTGCACACCCTGCGTGCCGACATCGACTACGCAACTTCTGAAGCCCACACCACTTACGGTGTGATCGGCGTTAAAGTTTGGATCTTCAAGGGCGAAGTTCTGGGCGGTCTGGCTGCTGTTAACGCTGCCGCTGCTCAAGAGCAAGCTCCTGCAAAGCCCAAGCGTGACAACAAGCGCCGCGCTGCTAAGTAAGGAGATTCGGTAAATGTTGCAACCTAAGCGTACTAAATTCCGCAAGACCCACAAGGGTCGTAACCGCGGTCTGGCCACCTCTGGTAACGAAGTATCCTTCGGTACCTTTGGCCTGAAGGCGACATCCCGTGGTCAACTGACTGCTCGTCAAATCGAAGCAGCCCGTCGTGCCATGACCCGTCACGTTAAGCGTCAAGGTAAGATCTGGATCCGTGTGTTCCCGGACAAGCCCATCACCGAAAAGCCCCTCGAAGTTCGTATGGGTAAAGGTAAGGGTAACGTGGAATACTGGGTTTGCCCGATCCAGCCTGGCAAGGTTCTGTACGAGATGGACGGTGTACCTGAGGCTCTGGCGCGTGAAGCGTTTGCCCTGGCCGCAGCTAAGCTGTCTGTTCAGACCACTTTCGTAATTAAGACGGTGATGTGATGAAAGCCCAAGATCTGCGTCAAAAGAGCGTCGAAGAACTGAACCAGGAGCTGCTGGGCCTGCTGCGTGAGCAATTCAACATGCGCATGCAAGCGTCCACCGGCCAGCTGGCTCAGACTCACACTCTGAAACAAGTGCGTCGTGACGTCGCACGTATCAAGACTGTACTGACTGAGAAGGCAGGTGCGTAATGACTGACAAGATCCGTACTCTGCAAGGTCGTGTAATCAGCGACAAGATGGACAAGTCCATCACTGTTGCTATCGAGCGCAAGGTAAAGCACCCGATCTACGGTAAGATCATCAAGCGCACTACCAAGCTGCACGTGCATGACGAGACCAACGAGTGTAAAGCAGGCGATCTCGTGGAAATCCGCGAATGCCGCCCGCTGTCCAAGACCAAGTCTTGGACCCTGGTTGCGATCTTAGAAAAGGCCTAATCGGTACTTTTTAGTCCAAACGGCCCCTTTCAGGGGCCGTTTGTTTTTTAGGCTACCTTTTCTAAAAATCCTGTGTTATAGTTTCGCGCCTTTTGAAGGCAGCCAGATCCCATCAGGGATAAGAAGTAAACAAAGCGGAGCACTAAGATGATCCAGATGCAAAGTATGCTGGGTGTTGCCGACAACTCCGGCGCTCGCAGTGTAATGTGTATTAAGGTTCTGGGTGGCTCGCACCGCCGTTACGCCGGCATCGGCGACATCATCAAGGTTTCCATCAAGGAAGCTATTCCTCGCGGTAAAGTGAAGAAAGGTGATGTGTATAACGCGGTGGTCGTACGCACCCGTAAAGGCGTTCGTCGTCCGGACGGCTCTGTCATCCGTTTCGACAACAATGCGGCTGTGTTGCTTAACAACAACCAACAGCCAATCGGTACTCGTATTTTTGGCCCGGTGACCCGTGAACTGCGTAATGAGAAGTTCATGAAGATTGTGTCCCTGGCACCCGAAGTACTGTAAGGAGTCGAACGATGGCAGCTAAAATCCGTCGCGAAGACGAAGTGATCGTACTTACCGGCAAAGACAAGGGCAAGCGTGGCAAAGTCACTCAAGTCCTGATTGCAAAAGGTAAGGTAATCGTTGAAGGCATCAACCAGGTGAAGAAACACCAGAAGCCGGTACCCGCACTGGGTCAGGCTGGCGGTATCGTCACCAAAGAAGCCCCCATCGATGTATCAAACGTAGCGCTGTTCAACTCTGCCACTGGCAAAGCTGACCGCGTTGGTTTCCGGATTGAAGACGGCAAAAAAGTCCGTTTCTTCAAATCCACCGGCGAACTTGTGAAGTAATTGGAGTTTAACGATGGCGAAACTGCATGATTACTACAAATCCGATGTAGTAAATGAACTGTCAAAGCAGTTCGGTTACAAGACTATCATGCAAGTCCCTCGGATCGAGAAAATCACCCTGAACATGGGTGTTGGTGAAGCGATCTCTGACAAGAAATTGCTGGAAAATGCTGCTGCCGATATGGCTGCCATTTCCGGTCAGAAGCCGCTGATCACCAAAGCTCGCAAATCTGTTGCGGGCTTCAAGATTCGTGAAGGCTACCCGATAGGTTGTAAAGTAACCCTGCGTGGCGAGCGTATGTGGGAGTTCCTGGAACGGCTGATCTGCATCTCCGTACCGCGTATCCGTGACTTCCGTGGCCTGAACGCTAAAGCGTTCGATGGTCGTGGTAACTACTCCATGGGCGTGCGTGAGCAGATCATCTTCCCGGAAATCGACTATGACAAAGTCGATCGCGTCCGTGGTCTGGATATCACCATCACCACTTCCGCGAATACCGATGAAGAAGGCCGTGCTCTGCTGGCTGCCTTTAACTTCCCATTCCGCAAGTAAGGTTAGGGTTATGGCTAAAACATCCATGAAAGCGCGCGAAGCAAAGCGTGCCAAGCTGGTAGCCAAGTACGCGACCAAGCGTGCCGAGCTGAAAGCTATCATCGTTGACATGAACGCTTCTGAAGAAGCGCGTTGGGATGCTGTACTGCAACTGCAACAGCTGCCCCGTGATTCCAGTCCGTCCCGCCAGCGTAACCGTTGCAATATTACTGGTCGTCCGCACGGTTTCCTGCGCAAGTTTGGCCTGTCTCGCATCAAGGTGCGTGAGCATGCCATGAAGGGCGAAATTCCGGGCCTGAAGAAGGCTTCTTGGTAACGAATCTCGGGAGTTAGACTTATGAGCATGCAAGATCCGATCGCGGATATGCTGACCCGCATCCGTAACGGTCAGGCGGCGAGCAAAGTTGCGGTTTCCATGCCTTCTTCCAAGCTGAAAGTGGCTATCGCCAAAGTGCTGAAAGAAGAAGGTTACATCGCTGGCTACTCCGTAGCTGGTGACGTGAAGCCGGAACTGGAAATTGAACTGAAATATTTCCAGGGCAAGCCAGTTGTAGAACTGATCCAACGCGTAAGCCGTCCAGGCCTGCGTATTTACAAGCGCACTACTGATCTGCCGAAAGTTATGGGCGGTCTCGGTGTTGCTATCGTGTCCACGTCTAAAGGTGTGATGACTGACCGTGCTGCTCGCAAAGCAAGCATGGGCGGTGAGATCATCTGCTACGTCGCTTAATAGGAGGTAGGAAATGTCTCGTGTTGCTAAGGCACCCGTCACTATTCCTGCTGGCGTAGAGGTGACTCTGAACGGCCAGGAACTGACCATCAAAGGTGGTAAAGGTTCTCTGGTTCGCTCTATTCACGCCGGTGTAGAAGTGACCAAAGAAGACAATGTACTCAAGTTCGCCCCGCGCGGCAGCATCGCTGGTGCTGACGCTCAGGCCGGTACTGCCCGTGCATTGGTCAACAACATGGTAATCGGTGTTACCCAAGGCTTCGAGCGCAAGCTGCAGCTGGTTGGTGTAGGTTATAAAGCCTCCATCAAGGGCAATGCTGTTGCGCTGGCTCTGGGCTTCTCTCACCCGGTAGAGCATGCGCTGCCGGCTGGTGTGACCGCTGAGTGCCCGACTGCTACAGAAATCGTTCTGCGTGGCGTCGACAAGCAGCTGGTTGGCCAAGTCGCCGCCGATATCCGTGCTTACCGCGCTCCGGAGCCCTACAAGGGCAAGGGTGTACGCTATGCCAACGAGCAAGTGCGTACTAAAGAAGCTAAGAAGAAGTAAGGTAACACTATGGACAAGAAAGCAGCTCGTCTCCGTCGTGCTACTCGTGCTCGGAAAAAGATGCAGGAACTGGGAGCCACCCGTCTGGTTGTTCACCGTACCCCGCGTCATATCTATGCGCAGGTTATTGCAGCCAACGGTTCCGAAGTTCTGGCCTCTGCTTCCACAGTAGAGAAAGCCATCAGTGAAGCTCTGAAATACACCGGTAATGCAGATGCTGCTACCGCTGTAGGTAAAGCTATCGCTGAGCGTGCTATTGCCAAAGGCGTTCAGAACGTATCTTTCGATCGTTCCGGTTTCAAGTATCACGGTCGCATTGCTGCTCTGGCAGCTGCCGCACGTGACGCTGGTCTTCAGTTCTAAGCTAGGAGTCGAAGATGGCTAAAGTCGAATCTCAAGCCGGCGAACTGCAAGAAAAGCTCATTGCAGTAAACCGTGTTTCGAAAACTGTTAAAGGTGGTCGTATCATGTCCTTCACCGCGTTGACCGTGGTGGGTGATGGTAACGGCCGTGTAGGTTACGGTTACGGTAAAGCCCGTGAAGTTCCGGCTGCTATTCAAAAAGCAATGGAACAGGCTAAGCGTAACCTGAACAAGGTTGAGCTGAACAACGGCACTCTGCACCACCCGGTGCGTGGTGTTCACTCTGGCTCCACCGTGTTCATGAAGCCGGCCTCTCAAGGTACTGGTATCATTGCAGGCGGCGCCATGCGTGCTGTTCTGGAAGTTGCCGGTATCCACAACGTGCTGGCCAAGACCTACGGTTCCACCAACCCAATCAACGTTGTTCGCGCAACTGTAGACGCTCTGGTTCACGGTCAATCACCGGAACAGATCGCTGCCAAGCGTGGTCTGCGCGTTGAAGAAATTCTGGGGTAATGCGACATGGCTAACACTGTAAAAGTAACTCAAACTCGCAGCTCTATCGGCCGTCTGCCAAAGCACAAGGCGACTCTGCGTGGTCTGGGTCTGCGTCGCATTGGTCACACCGTTGAGCTGGAAGATACTCCGTGCGTACGCGGCATGATCAACCAGGTTTATTACATGGTTAAGGTGGAGGGCTAAGCATGCGTCTGAACACTCTGTCTCCGGCCGCTGGTTCCAAGCCTGAAAAACAACGTCGTGGCCGTGGTATCGGCTCCGGCCTGGGCAAGACTGGTGGTCGTGGTGTTAAAGGCCAAACCTCTCGTTCCGGTGGCGGCAAAGTCCGCAACGGTTTCGAAGGCGGCCAGATGCCTTTGAAAATCCGTCTGCCGAAGTTCGGTTTCTTCTCTCGCAAATCTTTGGTTTCTGCCGAAGTGCGTCTGAACGAAATCGCCATGGTGGAAGGTGATGTGGTCGATCTGAGCACTCTGAAGCAAGCCGGTGTTGTTACTAAGAACATCGTATTCGCTAAAGTTGTTCTGTCTGGCAACATTGACCGTGCTGTGACCGTTCGTGGTCTGTCCGTCACCAAAGGTGCACGTGCAGCCATCGAGGCCGCTGGCGGTAAAATCGAGGAATAATCAGTACAATGGCTAAGAAACCAGGATTGGATGTTAAAGCACAGGGTGGTCTGAGTGAACTGAAGAGCCGTCTGCTCTTCGTTCTCGGGGCGATTATCGTTTTCCGTGCAGGCTCTTATGTGCCGATTCCTGGTATTGACGCCGCCGTACTGGCCGAGTTGTTCCAGCAACAGAAGGGCACCATCATTGAGATGTTCAACATGTTCAGTGGTGGTGCACTCTCGCGTGCTTCTATTCTTGCGCTGGGGATCATGCCGTACATTTCGGCGTCGATCATTATCCAGCTGCTGACTGTGGTTCACCCCGCTCTTGCTGAACTCAAGAAAGAAGGTGAATCCGGCCGTCGCAAGATTAGCCAATATACCCGTTGGGGCACGCTGGTTTTGGGAACTTTCCAGGCAATTGGTATTGCAACCGGTCTGCCGAATATGATGCATGGACTCGTGACTCATCCGGGTTTAGGCTTCTATTTCACAGCGGTTGTAAGTCTGGTCACCGGTACCATGTTTTTGATGTGGTTGGGTGAACAGATTACCGAGCGTGGGATTGGTAATGGTATCTCGTTGATTATTTTCACGGGTATCGTTGCTGGTCTGCCGCATGCCATTGGCGCTACGGCCGAACAGGCACGTCAAGGGGAATTGCACATCCTGCTGTTGTTGTTGCTGGGCTTGATTGTTTTCGCTGTGACTTACTTTGTGGTGTTCGTGGAGCGTGGTCAGCGTCGTATCGTCGTTAACTATGCCAAGCGTCAACAAGGCCGCCAGGTATTCGCTGCGCAAAGCACACACCTGCCGTTGAAAGTGAATATGGCCGGTGTGATTCCTGCGATTTTCGCATCCAGTATCATCCTCTTCCCAGGGACCATTACCTCTTGGTTTGGTCAGGGTGAGGGTAAAGTAGCTGATATCCTGCAACAGGTCTCTATGGTCCTGCAGCCTGGTCAACCGCTTTACGAGATGCTGTATGCAGCAGCCATTATCTTCTTCTGCTTCTTCTATACCGCGCTGGTGTTCAACCCCCGCGAGACAGCAGATAATCTGAAGAAGAGTGGAGCCTTTATCCCGGGGATTCGCCCGGGCGAGCAGACAGCACGTTACATCGATAAGGTTATGACTCGCCTGACATTGGCAGGTGCGCTCTATATAACCTTTATCTGTCTGGTACCCCAGTTCTTGATGACTGCCTGGAACGTACAGTTCTACTTCGGTGGCACTTCGCTGCTGATTATCGTGGTAGTTATCATGGACTTCATGGCTCAGGTACAAACCCATATGATGTCTCATCAATATGGCGACGTCCTGAGGAAGGCCAACCTGAAGGGCTACGGCCGCTAAAGGTCGGCGTAGTTACGGAGTTAAGCAATGAAAGTTCGTGCTTCCGTTAAGGCAATCTGCCGTAACTGCAAAATCATCAAGCGTCACGGTGTGGTGCGTGTGATTTGCAGCGAGCCAAAGCATAAACAGCGCCAAGGCTAATTTTTTACGGTTAGTACTTGCAACAAATAGTTGTGCTGGCTAATATAGCCAGCCAACTTTTGTTGTGTATTGGTTGACCGCCACGTATCCGCTCACGGGCTTTGTGGTGGTCGTAATCTACTATATGTAGGAGTGAATAGTGGCCCGTATCGCTGGCATTAACATTCCTGACCATAAGCATGCAGTCATCGCTTTGACTGCGATTTATGGCGTCGGTCGTACCCGCTCCAAGGCCATCTGTGCCGCAGCCGGTATCGCTGAGAATGTGAAAATTAAAGACCTGGACGAAGCTCAGATCGAGAGTCTGCGTGAACAAGTAGGGAAATTCACCGTTGAAGGTGACCTGCGTCGTCAGATTTCCATGAACATCAAGCGATTGATGGATCTGGGTTGCTACCGTGGTTTGCGTCACCGTCGTAGCCTGCCTGTTCGTGGTCAACGTACCAAGACCAACGCTCGTACCCGTAAGGGTCCGCGCAAGGCTATCAAGAAGTAACGGGAAGGTAGAAAATGGCTAAAACTCCGACTCGTGCTCGCAAGCGCGTTAAAAAGCAAGTGAGCGACGGTATTGCGCACGTTCATGCATCTTTCAACAACACAATCGTGACCATTACTGACCGTCAGGGCAACGCTCTGTCATGGGCTACCTCTGGTGGCTCAGGTTTCCGTGGTTCCCGTAAGTCCACTCCGTTTGCTGCCCAGGTAGCTGCAGAGCGTGCTGGTGAGATCGCCAAAGAATACGGCGTGAAGAACCTGGAAGTCATGGTCAAAGGTCCGGGTCCCGGTCGTGAGTCTTCCATCCGCGCTCTGAACGCGGCTGGTTTCCGCATCACTAATATTACTGATGTGACTCCGATCCCGCACAACGGTTGTCGTCCTCCCAAGAAGCGCCGCGTATAACGCAGTAGCAACTTGGTCTAGGATTGTTGGAGAAAGAAGATGGCAAGATATATCGGTCCTAAGCTTAAGCTTAGCCGTCGTGAGGGCACCGACCTCTTCCTGAAGTCTGGTGTTCGTGCGATTGATTCTAAGTGCAAGATTGACACCGCCCCTGGTCAGCACGGTGCGCGTAAAGCGCGTCTGTCCGACTACGGTGTTCAGCTGCGCGAGAAACAAAAAGTTCGTCGTATCTACGGCGTATTGGAAAAACAGTTCCGCAACTACTACCGCGACGCTGCCCGTCAAAAGGGTAACACCGGTGAAAACCTGTTGCAGCTGCTGGAAGGTCGTTTGGACAACGTTGTTTACCGTATGGGCTTCGGCGCTACCCGTGCTGAATCTCGTCAGCTGGTGAGCCACAAGGCCATCATGGTAAACGGTCGCGTTGTGAACATTCCTTCTTTCCAGGTTTCCCCTGAGGACGTGATCTGCGTTCGTGAGAAGGCTAAGAAGCAAGCGCGTATCAAAGCTTCCCTGGAAGTTGCTGGTCAGCGTGAGAAGCCGACTTGGGTAGAGGTTGACGCCGCTAAAATGGAAGGTGCTTTCAAGCGTCTGCCAGAGCGTTCTGACCTGTCTGCCGACATTAACGAACAGCTGATCGTCGAGCTTTACTCCAAGTAAAGCTAGCTTCTAAAGAGAGGACACAATGCTGGGTTCTGTAACAGATTTTCTTAAACCGCGGCTAGTTGACATCGAGCAAGTTAGCCCGACTCATGCGAAAGTGACTCTTGAGCCGCTTGAGCGTGGCTTTGGTCACACGCTGGGCAACGCCCTGCGTCGTATTTTGCTGTCATCTATGCCCGGTTGTGCAGTTACTGAAGTCGAAATTGACGGGGTACTGCATGAGTACAGCAGCAAAGAAGGTGTACAGGAGGACATTCTTGAAATCCTGCTCAACCTGAAAGGTATCGCTGTGAAGCTGGAAGGCAAGGACGAGGTAACTCTGTCCCTGACCAAGTCTGGAACAGGCCCCGTTACCGCTGGTGATATCACTCACGGTGATGAAGTCGAGATCGTAAACCCGGAGCATGTAATCTGCCACCTGACTGGTGCCAATGCTGAAATCAGCATGCGCCTGAAAGTTCAGCGCGGTCGTGGTTATGTGCCTGCTTCTGCTCGTGTTCACAACGATGACGAAGAGCGTCCGATTGGTCGCTTACTGCTGGACTCCGCGTTCAGCCCCATCGTTCGTATTGCCTACAATGTTGAGGCAGCACGTGTGGAACAGCGTACCGACTTGGACAAGCTGGTCATCGACATGGAGACCAATGGTACCCTGGATCCTGAAGAAGCCATCCGTCGTTCTGCCACTATTCTGGCCGAGCAACTGGAAGCCTTCGTGGATCTGCGCGATGTCAGCGTGCCCGAGAAGAAAGAAGAGAAACCCGAGTTTGATCCGATTCTGCTACGTCCTGTCGATGATTTGGAGCTGACAGTTCGTTCTGCGAACTGTCTGAAGGCAGAAGCTATCCACTATATTGGTGATCTGGTACAGCGTACTGAGGTTGAGTTGCTTAAGACTCCTAACCTTGGTAAGAAGTCCCTGACTGAGATCAAGGACGTGTTGGCCTCCCGTGGTCTGTCTCTTGGCATGCGCCTTGAGAACTGGCCGCCCGCCAGCATCGCTGACGAGTAATCCAGATTACGGGTTTCACAGATTTAGTTAGAAGGATAAGGTCATGCGCCATCGTTTGAGTGGTCGTCAACTGAATCGGAACAGCAGCCATCGTCAGGCAATGTTCCGCAACATGGCCAGCTCCCTGGTTCGTCATGAGATCATCAAGACGACTCTGCCTAAGGCAAAAGAGCTGCGTCGTGTAGTTGAACCGCTGATCACCCTTGCCAAGACTGATAGCGTTGCTAATCGTCGTCTGGCATTTGCCCGCACTCGCGACAACGCGATCGTGGCTAAGCTGTTCAATGAACTGGGCCCGCGCTACCTGGAGCGCGCTGGCGGTTATACTCGCATTCTGAAATGCGGTTTCCGTGCTGGCGACAACGCCCCTATGGCTTATATTGAGCTGGTAGACCGCCCGGCAGCTGCTGAAGCAGCTGCTGAGTGATAAAGAAAAAGCCGGGCTTGTCCCGGCTTTTCTTTTAATGAATTCTGATACTGCCTCAACTGCCTCAACTGCCTCAACTGCCTCAACTGCCTCAACTGCCTCAACTGCCTCAACTGCCTCAACTGCCTCAACTGCCTCAACTGCCTCAACTGCCTCAACTGCCTCAACTGCCTCAACTGCCTCAACTGCCTCAACTGCCTCAACTGCCTTCTCTCATTATTCAACTCTTCTATATAGGAGCTAAGAGCCGTTCCGAACCTGGTGTAATACGGAATTGCTCACTTTACTTGCGTATCGTCGGCCAGCTCGATATCACACCACCAGTGTCGCGCAGGGATCTACATACACCCGTTTGCCCAGTTGCGGGCGTTTTCCCTTGTAGGGTCTTAGTCGCAAGTTCATCTTGGCCTCCTTGTTTTCGGCCATTCTAGCAATCCGGAACCTGTTTCTGTGGATAAGTTTGTATAAAAGCTGTGGTTGGATATGAATAACTAAAAAAGTGCCCTTTTTTGCAATTTTAT
>NZ_JAPDBM010000083.1:0-16327 GCF_027705265.1 Aeromonas sp. QDB11
TTGGGCGATCGGCATGGATGTTATTGAGTGATCGGCATGAATGTTATTGAGCGATCGCCATGCGTGGGAATACGCAGGTAATCCACCCGATAAATAAGAGCGATGTACAGCAGAGAATTTGAGCAACAATGCTGTACAGCACCGTAAATTCTGGCGCCCTACTCGGTGGATAGAGGTGAGCTGGTAGGTGGGTCTGGGATTTCGATCCATTAATCATCCTTTGGCAGCAACCGAGATAGGCCCACTTGAGCCGGTAGTTCCCCGATGACCTCAATCTTCCAACCCGTCATATTGGCCCGACACATGTGATAATGGTGCGCGATGTTGGCCTGCGCTTGCAAGGCGTGACGGGCTTTATCTAGTGCCTCAGTTGCATTGATGCCAATGCGGTTTAGCAGGAGTTCAACGCGGGTCTCCAGTTGCCTGCGTTCATGGGGGGAGAGTACCCCGGCCATTACCTTTGGCGCTACGTAAAGGCGGGCGTCGTCTTGCGAAATAGTCTTCAAGACACCGCGAGCGTACTCATTGGCGAGAGTGACCTCCTGGGCCATGTATTTGTGCATGAGGTGACCCTCTTCGAGGCGCATGATCACCTCGTTGACGTTGTAGTGACTGTGTTCCTCCAGATAGTCACGGACAAGGAGCTTATGGGCCAGCGCGATGACATCAGCCCGCTCGATATCGTTAGTGAGCCGAAGGCGTAATTCGGTTGCGCTGGCTAATTTGCCCATCGCGGCAGAAAGCAGACGACCACGTTGCGCCTGACCGGGGGACTCATCGCGACCGATAACTCCGGTTGGCAGGAATTTATCGGCTATCTCGCGGCTGACGGTGACGCGAATGCGGCTATTTTCCACGGTGAGGGTTTGATGCTTCATGTTACTGCTCCTGAGTCTGTCCGATGCCCGCGCCCACGGGGCCATGCCTATCATAATTGCGAGAGGCCTTTCGTGGGTAATTACACTGACTTGACCACTTACTTTGCACCCAGCCTTTTTAGAGAAGGTTCTTATGGCTGGATTTGCATCAGTGGTTAGGGGTGACGGCCATTGCCGACCTTGGGATAGATGGGCGTAATGATGACCAGCATCCAGGGCCAGGGAAGCAGTTACTCTATTCAAGAGAGGAAAACTTCTTTACGGGTCTGGCGGCGTTTGCTGTTGAACTCGTAATCAGCGAAGGTCAATTGATGACTCACGTTGGAGTTCGTTCTTGGTACAAAAGAGACTCTGGTGGTACTATGTCAAGGCCTTGTAAGGTATTGATTTTTAAGGTTCTAGCCCTTCCGATCGCTCAGCTACGGGCACATCTTGCTACGCAAGAGCACGGAATAAGCCGTGGACAACGCTGCGCGTTGACGCACCGCTTATCTCCGCTTGTACCCGTAGTCGCTCCCCAAGGGAATCAATCTCCTCTCATTTCTTCAACAGATCACGCAGATAGCTGTTCCGGTTATGGGCATTGCTGGGCGCTTTGGTGATGGCTGCAAACTCAGCTGTGCTGCCCACGATATGGACCTCATGCTCGGCCCTGGTTATTGCGGTATAGAGCCAGGCCCTGTCAACGATCCTCCCCTTTTGCAGCGCGATGATGATGCGTGGGAACTGCGAACCCTGAGCTTTATGGAGTGTGATGCAGTAGCCCAGCCTCATACAGTCCAGCAGGGATTGGGTGACATACACGCTCTCGCCTGTGTCCAGTTCAACCACTCCGTAGTCATCTCCAGCCCCGACAGCGCGAGTTAGCGTTCCGAGCGAGCCATTTTGAATGCCTTTCTCGTAATTGTTCTGAGTGAAGAGGATCACATCTCCTTGGCGCAAATCGTTGCGGCGGTAGGTTTCGCCATACATCTCAAATATCATCCGAGCACCATCAGGGTTGACGGCCTCCTGAATAAGATTATTGATCTCCGCCACCATAGCGGTGGTCGCACCTACCACTCGGCTGTTCTCGGGGGATTGCTGATATAACTCGGCACAGACTTGGGCGATCCTCTCTTTGGATGTTTCGTGGAAATAGACGTTACCCATGCTCAAGTGCTCCGGTATGAGACCTTGATTGACCTGCATAGAGTATTCAGGAATGCCTGTGGCTCCCTTCTGGCGTTTAACGATGTCCAGGGTCACGTTCGCAATGGCCTGTGATGCAACGATATCGGCTAGCACCTTGCCACATCCTATCGGAGGTAGCTGGTTTGGGTCACCCGTGAATATGATCCGCACGGTGGGGTGCAGATGGTTGGTGAGCCGATACATGGTGGGCAGGTCGATCATGGATGCTTCATCGATTACCAGCAGATGGCTGGGAAACCCATCAGATGGTTCTATGGGCTCTTGCCGCAACAAGGCGGAAATGGTCATCGTCCTAAAGCCTATCGACTCGTATAGGCGCATTGCTGCGCGTCCAGAAAGGGCGACAGCATGCACCTCAAAGCCCATTTTGCCATAGGCCCGCAGTGCCGTTCTGAGCACTGTGGTTTTGCCAGTTCCTGCGCCCCCCGTGATGCAACTCACCGCATTGTTTAGCGCGGTGAGCACCGCTTCATTTTGCATCGCGGTCAATTCATAGGGCAGCTCATTAACCGCTGCGAGAAACGCAGCATTGGTGGACTCATCGTAACGATTTTGCTGTTTAGCAAGTTTCAACAGCCGCTTGGCAACAACAGTCTCCATCAGCAATTGTGCGGTAGGGTGATAGGTGCCTGCTTCATGGTTCAGCACATACTGGGCTTGGTGGTAACCAGCCTTGAATGCTTGTGCTGCCAACTCGCCGTCACCAAGCAATTTGGTCAGCAGGGGGCGAAGCCTGGCCTGCGTGGTGTAGGTGTGGCCTTTTTCCACTTCCGCGTGGATGGTGAACTCCAGGGCGGCACTCAGCCTCGTCGGATCTTTTAGTTCTACCTCAAACTTCGTTTGAGAAAGCGCATCCACGTCTTCAAACCCCATCCCGAAGCCGACCAGTAGGTAGGGATTCGCTTTGATTGCATCAACGGAGCTTTCGCCATGAAATTTCAAGATCCGCTGCTGAATGGGTGAGGGAATCCGACACTCTGCCATCCAATTGCAGTGGTTCAGATTTTTGTATTTTGCGTAGCCGTTGAACAGGGCATCAATAGATACATCACTCAGAATACCCTTGAGGCGCTCTCTGGACTCTGGTGTGTCGGTGCGCAGGGTGGCGTGAAATTGCTCACCGAGTAGTTGCCATAACGCCCTGGCTTTACCGAGGCCAATTCCCTTGAAATCAGGCTCCTTGGCAATGAACTGGATCAGCTGCTCACCTGTCTCCGGCAGGGTGCATATCACGTGCTCAGGTGATTCATAGGTATGTTGCTGCATCACAACATCACCAATCTCGACCCTCTCAATGAGAGGTTTGCCATGGACTGTCCATTGCTGGCCCTGTGACGGTTGTGCCGGAAGAGTGTCAGGCCGCGCTTTAATGGTCACATAGTATTTGCCATCCTTGATCTGGCTGGTCTCGTCATTAAGTGGTATTCCAGAGAAAATCACGTAGCTGGATGAGCTATATGGGATACTGGTAACACGAAATAGTTCGGAATGGAGAGATTGGTTCATCGTGGCAAGATCCCCATTTCGGCCAATGTCTCAGATAGCTCACCGAAGCGCTCCAGTCTGGCTTTTAGTTCCCTTAGCTGCGCTTTCAGTTCAATATTCTCCTGCTCCAATATTGATACACGTTTGGTATCAAGTAGGCGTCGATGAGTCGTAGGGTCGTATACCTTTGGATGAGCTACACTCGCTATGGCCTGAGCGGTGAGTGGCGGAAGCACCCCGTGTTCCCTAAGCTGGTCTTCCAATTTCTGCAATTGCCTACGAAGCTCAGGGTTCTGCACTAAGGCAGAGCGGCCACAGCCAATAGCTTTCGTGATTTCACTGCGGCTGAGGCTGCCCCTGTAACTTAATTGTCGATACGTCTCATCAGTCTGGGTTGCCATCCATAGTTCAAACGCCTGGACGGTTGCTTTGGCTTTTTCTGTACCACTCGCCATTATTGACCTCCTGTGCGGCGTTTAACTTCTATAAGCGGCTTTCCAAGCATATCCTGTAATTTTTTTAGCTCGGCACTATCTGTTGGAAAATTATCAATTGATGTCATTCTGACACCATGCATGTAAGCATTATATTGCCATACTATGAAACGCTGTTTGTATGCATCATTCAAACTATTTAATCTGGCTAATTCATTCTCTAAAAGAGCAACCTTTTTTATAAGATACTCAAGCGTTACATCACGCTCTTTGGTAGGCTCAGGTTGAGAAAAACGTTCTTTTAAAAATGTCTTTCTTCGCGAGTATGCATCTTGAATATCTTTGTAAGAGGATAATGATTGACGTTGGACGCCACCTTTAACATCAATCATTATGGCAACTTTTTGACAGAGCAAGTCCCAAGTTAACTTTCCTTCCCAAGTATTAATTAGACCTAGTATATTAGGCAGGTTTTTTTCTGTGATAACTATTTTAGGCATAACAAATCACCCATAATATTAAACGCTTTAGAATCGATAGAGTCAGGCGATTGAACTTCAATATTAAGCCCCTTCTCTAAAAGAACAACCTTGGCTGGCGAGGGATCATATACATCAGGAATACGAATGGGGGTGCCATCAAGAACATTTTCATCCTCTAATAGCCGGATCTTTGTTCTAATATGAGCAAGTCGCCAACCGTGTGAGCTAACCCAGCGGTCAGCACCAAAGGCCCCCATTTTATGGCTTTGCTGTGCTTTTTCGAGTTGAGCTGCCACTTGAACTTCTCGTACTTTCAACAGCTCCAATGAGCTACTGAAGCCTTTGATACAGACCAATTCTTTGCAGGTTTCACAGTCACCGTTTCGCTGACATGGAATCATGGCAAAATCATGTTCACACACGCCTAGCTCTGTTACTATCGCTGCACCAGTAAGGTTCTTTCCGATTTCCTCGAAACTAATTGGAAGGTTACATTTTATTTTTTCCAACGTGTTTGCATTTTCAGGGATAGTAATAACTGCAATTGCATTGGACTTTTCTTCTTCTGTGCGATGATCATAGCTGGCATTATCAGCAACTCTTGCTCTCCCTGCCCAGTTTGCAAGCGTCAACTCATCCATCCCACCCCGTTCAGCTTTGGTACTGAGCCAATGCCTAGCTTGATGGGATGTTATATCGGGTTGTGAGCCATCCTCTCGTAATATGTTATGTTTCTTCCAAAGGTGGACTCCTTTTCTGGCCTCAGACCTAGAAATCCTTGCATTAATTATGTTCACCGTAGGTAAAACAAACGAGTGTTGAATAACATCATGTTCCGCATGTAACTCACGGTCTCTATATAGTAACAAAGCCTCTGAGGCCTTAACTTTTTTTGCGTTATCAACAAAAGGCCAGTTAACCAATTTACTGATATACACCATACTCCCATTGTTATCTGGATGCGTTTCTGCATACATCGCAGCCTCCCGTGCAGGCATGCTAATTTTTTTCAATCGTTCGATAGCTTCCAAAGCTACATCTTGCATGACAGTAGGAACCCATTTAATCCCTTCGTTGCCATTTTTGGCAGGCACCCAACGTATTCCAAGTTTAAGTTCTCCGCTGCGATTCTCCTCCCATACAGTACAATCTATAGGCAATGAGAATAACTCAGAGCATCGGGATGGTGCTTGCATGAGCAATGCTATTGCAGAAGTAAAATATTCTGCTTCAATACCTAATGAAGGTGCGTCATGAAATAACTTAGCAAATAACATCATATCCTCTTCTGAGGGCAATTTATTTTTACGATGTTCTTTTCCATTCTCGTCAAGTTGAATAGTTAAATCTTTTACTTTTTGATATGGATTTGACCACCCAGGAAGACTCGGTGTTATAAAGTTGTCACGGCAGAAATTAAGAAGAAGCTCCATTTGATAGCCCGCTTTATTTCGACCTGCCAGATTTGATATGCGTCTATTAAAAATATCGCCTAGCCTTTCTAAAACTAGGCCATCGAGCATCAGAATATCTGCTTTATGTTTTGATAGAATCAATGCTTCTTCAAGTATTCGAATAGCTTCGAAATGTCTGTGAAGAGTTGTTATGGGTTTTAATGCGTAAATGTAGCGAATGTATGCTTTTGCAAAATCAATAAATGGTGCACCTAGGGGAGAGAAACTATAGGAAGTTGATGGCTCTAAATTTGTGGAGAAACGGGCAACAACACGGCGAGTATTGTGAAAAGTGTGCCATAAATTATGATCCCAGCAATCTTCACCGAAAACAGTTAATTTGTTTTTGCTACTTTGAATGAATTTTTCTAGATTTGCTTCTGAATTCAGTTCTATCGCAGGCTTAAAATGGAAAATGTTACTGTCCACTGACTATCCTCATGCTCGTTGTTGTTTCAGTTCAAAGCATTTCTGCACAACCCATTCAACTGCTAAAATTAGCCTATCTTTTGTTGCCGCGTACTCTTCACTTTTTGTCGTTTTCAACCTTACCTCTTTCTCTGCATATAGATGGGATAAGAATTTCTCGTGAGGAGCATCTAATAATGGTCTAAATTTTTCACAAGTGTAACAACTTTCATACCCCTTAACGCAAAAGTCATTGGTGCCGCATGCTCCTACGATATCGTTATCCTTGTTTGGTATGCGAGCAGCAAGGTCATGTCCTCGCTCACCCTGCTCTAAGTCAACGATAATGCGACCTAGGAATGCATTAGCAAAGGGGGCCAGTTGTTTGCCAATGGCCTTGTCAATATAGGTCACGGTATCTGCGGTATTTTCCGTATAGACCTTAACGTTTTGTGTATCGTTGTGATCCAATGCCTCCGCTATGATCAACGGCCCCAAACCTTTTCGACCAAGGTTTGTTCCTCTTGTATGACGAAACCGCCTAGCCGTTATATGAATATAGTCCCCAGTTCTTTCAGAAATAGCTTTTTGTTTTCTTTGGAAATTTTTTAGCAGGTGTTCTCTTAGATCTGTTGATGACATATTTAAAATGTCAGTATCTAATAAATCATCAGTCAAAGATGTTTTTTTAACCGCTAACTCAAAAACCATTGCCCAATCAATAAATAATGGGATTTTTGTTGCTTGAGAAGCAGTCAGTTTTATTGAGAGTTTTGATTCAAACTTCTCTGTTTCATCTCTAATTAAATTACGCAACGTTAGATAGAGCTCTTCCGTAATGGGGAATTTTTTAAAAGAGAAACGAAACCCACCACCACGCTGCTTTGCTCTAGGTATATTGAGGTAAAAATTTGTCACATTCTTACTATGATCATGTTCTTTAAATAAATCAGCAGCCTTTATTTGTCGTAACTGTGTGGGGCGTCTAGCAGTAGCCTGCAATAAACTCACATATGCATAGCATTGAAATGAGATATAGTTATTCCTGAATAAGCGAATAAGTTCATGATTTAATGCAAGTACCTCATTGCTAGTAAAGGCACCTGTTTCAGGGCAACGATTAGCGACAGACACTCCTTTCTTGTTTCCTGATAGAGTTAGTATTTCGAGTGTTTTCACCATCTCTGTTGTTACACCATAATATCCATATTCATTCCAGCTAATAAGAAAACCACGGAGTGCACCTAAGTACCATTCATTGTTTTTATCAAGCATCGCTCGCCAATTGAGCAATACATCCTCATCTAGATTTTTGAATTTAGTGTCTCGCAATAGTCGTTGAAAGCGTAGATACATATTTGATGTATGGTGTGCTGATTGTTCTTCAGCATAGGTTGCTAGTGTTTTTTTAAATCCATCCAGCAGTTTTGGTTCCATAGATAAAACATCCGGCATGAATGCAATGCTGACATCTTTATTCAACATCCAGTATTCTGAGTGAAAGTCAAAGCTGTATCCATCTTTTGATACTAATTTTTTTGAGCTGAATGTTGATGGGAGATCGTCATTTTCTTCCTCAATGTAATCATATTTATTCATTCATATCCTCTATTTTTTTGAGATTCAATAATTAGTCTCTGTAATTCTTCTTGCTCTTCAAGCACTAGCTTGTTTGTCTTATTGCGAATATGGCGTTCAACATATGGTTTGGCAGAGCTCTCTGATGTGTGCCCCATTTGATACATTCGGCTTTTTGCTTCTTCACTAGATGAAATAAAATTACGGTTACTGTTTGGGTCTTTAGATAGATCATTGTTTTTGTCAATTATTTCGGAGAACCACTGGTTCCAGTTATGCCTAAAATAATGTGGGTGGATCGATTTGAACCGCTCATCCACAGATTTCATTGTTGGCACGATGATACTGTCAAATGTGCTGGTCGATATTGGCTGTCCTTGAGTTTTCCCCTTCCTATGTGTAACAAACAAGTATGGATGCTTGTTCGCGTTCGGAGTCTTTGCCCGTATGTTTATGATGTAGTCATCAATGAGTGCCGCAGTTTCATCTCTAATTCGCAACATTCTTTCTTTCGTCTTTGCTACAGGCTGATTTTTGCGAGGATCATATATGTCATCATGGTGGCGTTTTACCCATATGAATTTTTGGGGGCCGTGAAGCATTAGAAAGTTCGATTCAATAGATAGTGAGAGTAACTCACCTCTTCGTATGCCTAGTTCTTTTAAAAGTAAAAACATAAGATGATTTCGCTTTTTTGTCGAAGCGTGTTTGAACGGATTTTTTGGGTGGTCAAATTGTGCCACAGCCATAAATTCCTCAATTAATCCATCTGGCAAGTCTTTACCATCTAGTTTATCTAAAACATTCTTACCTTTGCCTTTAGGGCGAACAGCAAGTATGCGCTTATTCATACTGTTAATTTCTGTGAGCAGTTTAGTGCTATTACAGTTCTGTACAGCTACTCTAGCAATGAAATCTAAATAACTTGCAATAGCTGTCACACGATTGTAAATGTTATTACGTCCCACTGTGGGGGTGACACTGATTAGTCTTGGGGTGTTAAATAAATCAATGACCTTATCTCTGGTTTTTTTGCTTTTAGCTAAGCCTTTGAAATGAGAAATATCATGACTGAGATGTTCTCTGATGTTGTCAATGTCAGTGTCGCTAAGAAACTTACCTTTCTGAAACTCAGAGAACAGGTCTCTGTGTTTATTTTCTTCCCATTGAAGAAACCACTTTAATGCACCTAGGCGATTTGAAATGGTATTCACCGACAAGCTGCTACGAAGTTTTGTTGTCACCCAGAGGGTTGCAAGAAAATGAGGCATACCATCATTGCCCATTAAGACTGGATAACGTTCACCATTTGCAAAAATCAATCTATCTAGCTTGTACACTGTGCATCCTAATCTTACATTTTCCTCATACATAAAGTTATAGTGCTGAAAATCGCGATGGCAAGTGAAATGCAAAAATAAAAAAACCCAGCATTTCTGCTGGGTTGCTTTGCACTCAAGATGGTGAAAGTGATTTATTCTTACACTTTCATCTTTTACAAGATCTAGAAGGGGATATCGTCGTCGAAATCCATCGGCGGCTCGTTATATACCGGCGGTGCAGATTGTGGCTGCTGGGCAGGACGGCCATAACCGCCTTGCGGCTGCATGTTTTGCTGCGGAGCCGGCGCCGGGCGCTGCTGGTTCATCGGCTGCTGGGCAGGCATGCTCTGCTGCGGCTGACCCCAGTTACCCTGGGATTGGCCACCCATGTTCTGGCCCATGCCCTGACCGCCTTGCGGACGGCCACCCAGCATCTGCATCACGCCAGTGAAGCTGTCGACCAGCACTTCAGTGGTATAGCGCTCCTGGCCGCTCTGATCTTGCCATTTGCGGGTTTGCAGTTTGCCTTCGACATAGACTTGGGAGCCCTTCTTCAGGTACTCGCCAGCCACTTCGGCCAGTTTGCCCATGAAGACAACGCGGTGCCATTCGGTACGCTCTTTCTGCTCACCGGTCTGCTTGTCGCGCCAGGTTTCAGAGGTAGCCAGAGTAATGTTGGTCACAGCACCGCCACTCGGCATGTAGCGTACTTCCGGGTCTTGCCCGAGGTTACCGATCAGAATGACTTTATTGATGCCTCGACTGGCCATAATCTCTCTTCCACCTTTATATTCCGGCCAGACTGAAAGCCTGGGCCAACCAAATGAGTTACCGCGCTTTTATCTTTCCCCATGTTGTTATCATATTGAACAACATAGTTTTTCTATATCCGTTGCAGCAATCAGGCTGATGTTTATCCATTACCTGGCTCACGTTTAGCCCCCAATAGTAACAGTTGATCACTCCGCGGGCGAGCGGTTGCTGGCATGGATTGAGGGTGGGGCCCCCTGCTTGGTCAGGGGATGACGGCGCTGTTGTTCATCGTGAAAAAGGATGATGGCGATAGATAATGCCTGTCTATTCATCCAGTAGTCTCTATGCCATACTGACTCGCTCAGGTTTCTGTATCGAGCGTGCAACAAGATGGAAAAGATCGTGGTCCGGGGTGCTCGCACCCATAACCTCAAGAACATCAATCTGACCCTGCCCCGCGACAAGCTGATCGTGGTCACCGGCCTCTCAGGTTCGGGCAAATCCTCTCTGGCGTTCGATACCCTCTATGCAGAGGGGCAGCGCCGCTATGTGGAGTCCCTCTCCGCCTATGCCCGCCAGTTCCTCTCCCTGATGGAGAAGCCGGACGTCGACCATATCGAGGGACTCTCGCCCGCCATCTCCATCGAGCAGAAGTCCACGTCTCACAACCCGCGCTCGACTGTCGGCACCATCACCGAAATCTACGACTACCTGCGTCTGCTGTTTGCCCGGGTCGGTGAGCCGCGCTGCCCGACTCACGCCATTCCACTCGCCGCCCAGACCATCAGCCAGATGGTGGATCAGGTGCTGGCCCAGCCACAGGGGAGCAAGCTGATGCTTCTGGCTCCGGTGGTGCGTGATCGCAAGGGGGAGCATGCCAAGTTGCTGGAGAATCTGGCGGCGCAGGGCTACATCCGAGCCCGCATCGACGGCGAGGTGTGCGATCTCTCAGACCCGCCCGCGCTGGAGCTGCACAAGAAGCACACCATCGAGGTGGTGGTGGATCGCTTCAAGGTGCGCGATGACCTGGCACTGCGGCTGGCCGAGTCGTTCGAGACGGCGCTGACTCTCTCCGGTGGCATCGTGCAGGTAGTGCCGATGGATGGAGAGGAGGGGGTTGCCCCCATGACCTTCTCCGCCAACTTCGCTTGCCCGGAGTGCGGCTACTCCATGTCGGAGCTGGAGCCGCGCATCTTCTCCTTCAACAACCCGGCCGGTGCCTGCCCGACTTGTGACGGCCTCGGGGTGCAGCAATATTTCGACCCAGCCAAGGTGATCGGCGATCCTGCCATCAGTCTGGCCAACGGCGCTATCCGCGGCTGGGACAAGCGCAGTTTCTATTACTTCCAGATGCTGAAATCCCTCTCCGAGCACTACAAGTTCGATCTGGATACGCCGTGGGAAGATCTGCCACTCAAGACCCAGGATGTGATCCTGCGTGGTTCCGGTCGCACCGAGATCGAGTTCCGTTATATGAACGATCGCGGCGATGTAGTGGTGCGCAAGCACCCGTTCGAGGGGATCCTGCACAACATGGAGCGGCGCTATCGGGAAACCGAGTCCAACTCGGTGCGCGAAGAGCTCTCCAAATACATCGCCAACAAATCCTGTACCAGCTGTGGTGGCAGCCGACTGCGGGAAGAGGCGCGTCATGTCTTCGTCGACAACCGCAACCTGCCAGCCATTGCCGAGCAGTCTATCGGTGATGCGCTCGCCTTCTTCGAAGGGCTGAACCTCACCGGCCAGCGCGCCCAGATTGCCGAGAAGATATTGAAAGAGATCGTCGAGCGGCTCGGCTTCCTGGTGAATGTGGGTCTCAACTACCTGAGCCTGTCGCGTAGCGCCGAGACCCTCTCCGGTGGTGAAGCGCAGCGCATTCGACTGGCGAGCCAGATCGGTGCCGGTCTGGTGGGGGTGATGTACGTACTCGATGAGCCCTCCATCGGCTTGCACCAGCGCGACAATGAGCGGCTGCTCAAGACACTCACCCATCTGCGCGATCTCGGTAACACGGTGATTGTGGTGGAGCACGACGAGGATGCCATTCGCCTCGCCGACCATGTGCTCGATATCGGCCCGGGCGCTGGCGTACATGGTGGCGAAATTGTTGCGCAGGGCACCCCCCAGCAGATCATCGACAATCCGGATTCGCTGACCGGTGACTACCTCTCTGGCCGCAAGCAGATCGCCATCCCGGCCGAGCGCACGCCGCTCACCGGCAAGTGGTTGAAACTCAAGGGAGCGAGCGGCAACAACCTGCGTAACGTCAACCTGGATCTGCCGATCGGGGTGATGACCTGCGTCACCGGCGTCTCCGGCTCCGGCAAGTCCACCCTGATCAACGACACCCTGTTCCGTATCGCTCACCGTGAACTGAACAAGGCGACCGAGTCTACGCCTGCGCCCTATCGCAGCGTTGAGGGGCTGGAGCATCTGGACAAGGTGGTGGATATCGATCAGAGCCCCATCGGCCGCACGCCGCGCTCCAACCCGGCCACCTACACCGGTCTGTTTACCCCGATCCGCGAGCTGCTTTCCGGCACCCAGGAGGCGCGCTCGCGCGGTTACCAGCCGGGCCGTTTCTCCTTCAACGTCAAGGGCGGTCGCTGCGAGGCGTGTCAGGGGGATGGGGTCATCAAGGTGGAGATGCACTTCCTGCCGGATGTCTACGTGCCTTGCGACGTCTGCAAGGGCAAGCGCTATAACCGCGAGACCCTGGAGGTGAAATACAAGGGCAAGAACATCCACGAGATCCTCGAAATGACAGTGGAAGATGCCCGCGAGTTCTTCGATCCGGTGCCGGCAGTGGCGCGCAAGTTGCAGACCCTGATGGATGTGGGCCTCTCTTACATTCGCCTTGGTCAGTCAGCGACCACTCTCTCTGGCGGCGAGGCGCAGCGGGTCAAGCTGGCGCGGGAGCTCTCCAAGCGGGATACCGGTCAGACCCTCTATATTCTGGACGAGCCGACCACCGGGTTGCACTTCCACGACATCCAGCAACTGCTCAAGGTACTGCACCAGTTGCGGGATCGCGGCAATACCATCGTCATCATCGAGCACAACCTGGACGTGGTGAAAACTGCCGACTGGATCGTCGATCTGGGGCCGGAGGGGGGCGCCGGTGGCGGCCGAATTCTGGTGACGGGGACGCCAGAGGAGATATGCGGCCATAAAGAGTCTCATACAGCTCGTTTTTTGCGACCGCTATTGACCAGATAAACCGTTATAATCGGGGGGCCTTTGGCCCCCTCTTTACTATGAAGTTCGGGAGCCTGCAGGTGCGGCTCGTGTGATGCGGGCAGGCTGGGTATCACGGCATCATGGTAATGGATATATCGGGTTATGGCTCAGGCTCCGCGCACGATTGATCATCAGTTGGCTTACTCCATGTTCCCCATCTGGCTGGGGGCTATCCTGCTGCTATTGTTCCTGCTGGCATGGGCCCAGATCCCGGCGGCCACCCGGATTGAAGAGCAGCGCATGAAGGATCACCTGCTGCGAGTGAGTCGGGTGGTGCAGTCCGATGTCGCTGCTCTGGATGCATTCAGTCGGGATTGGGGCATCTGGGATGATAGCCATCGCTTTATAGGCAACAGGAACAGGATGTACATCGAATCCAATCTGTTCAACGACATGCCAATGCGGGATTTCAGCCTCAACCTGATGAGCTTCATGGATCTCGGGGGGCATGAGATCTGGACTCGGACTCTGCTGCCCGATGCGCCCGGGATCAATCCTGATCAGTTTCCCTATTTCCTCGACGAGCTGAAAAAGCAGTTAAGAGGAGAGTCTATGGCGCAGGGAGGGGCCAACCTGCATGGCATTCGAGCCTCCCAGTGGGGGCCACTGATGTACTCCTGGCAGCCGATCAGAAACAGTGACGGCTCTGCGCCGTTCAACGGTTTTTTGCTGGTGATGCGTTGGCTCGACACCGCTTATCTCGAGCAGGTATCGGAGCGAACCGAGCTGCCACTGGCGATCTCCCATACCAATCTGGATGTCACCGCCTCCTTCAAACCGTTGAAATCGCAAATGACCTATCGCCTGATTGACCTGGGGCTGGATCGGCTGAGGGGAGAGGTGCGGCTGCTCAACAGCGATAACCTGCCGGTGTTAACGCTGGTCATCGAGGAGGAGCGCAAAGTATTGGGCAGTGTGCTGGAGGGGGCGCTTTGGACCTTCATCGGCATGCTGTTTATCAGTTTTATCTGCATCATGATTGCCATGTACCGACTCAACAGTATTGTGCTTACCCCGTTGCAGCAGCTGGTGTCGGCGTTGCAGCGTTTTGGCGATCGGCCAGATGCCAATTTGATCCCGTTTATCGACAGCAGTGCCGAAATGGCGACTTTGAGTGGCAAGTTCAGGGAGATGGCCAGCAAGGTCAGCCAGCAACACGATGCGTTGCTGGAGCGATCCTGTCAGATGGAGATGGCGGCGTTCACCGATCCCTTGACCCGTTGCTTCAATCGCCGCTATCTGGATGGCTGGTTGCAGGCTAACGGAGCCAAGCCTTGTTTGCTGTTGCTGCTGGATCTCGATCATTTCAAACGGATCAATGATCGATTTGGTCATGACATCGGGGATCTGGTGTTGAAGCAACTGGCTGAACTGCTGCGCAAGCTGGTGGTGAGTGAATCAGAGCCGATTATCCGACTGGGGGGAGAGGAATTTTTACTGTTGTTGCAGGTGGATAACGAACAGGAGTTGGCGTTGCGAGCCGAATACCTCAGGCTGCGTGTTGCCCAGCACCGCTTTGGTTTCGAAGACAGGCCGCTATGGTTGACGGTGTCGTTGGGATACTGTCGCTATCCGTTGCATCCTGAATGTCCGGATTCATTCTGGAGCCACAGTTTCAAGCTGGCTGATATGGCGCTCTATCAGGCCAAGCTGGGAGGGCGCAATCGGTGGTGTGGGTATGGCGGTTCCCCGTCTCCTCGCGATGTGATGGGCCAGACCCCGGAACAACTTGTCGAAGGGGCGGTTCTCACACGATACTCATCTGCAAGCCTTGATTAACTGTGTTTTACCAGGACCAGATAGGCCAGCGCGACAATAAAACCGAGCAGGATAAAGAGAAAGGATCCGATTCCCCACACGGCCGCGAGAAAGGCCCCCACCTTTTGCCATCTCGACTCATTATTCATAAATAAACCATTACTTCCCAATAACTTGCGTGGCGCAAAAATACGCTTATTTGCTCATCTTAACAACAATTAATCGCTGTCCTACACGGCTGTAAGGTGTCACTGGCATGCGCCTTTTGGCGTTGGGGGCGGGCGGCGCAGGTATCCAGGAATGGGCATGGCGGCGTGTTATCTGGGGTGAGCGACAAGATTGGGATGGTGCGCAAAGATGTCATAGCAATCGATTTATTTCTGTGCAACTTTTGCTTCAGGTCAATAACTTTGCATTTACAAGGGCATATAGTCAGCGGGCTTACAGCATCAAATGAAAACAAAAAAAGGGATTACGTGATGAAAAAATTACTTCCTCTGATGATTGCCGCTGCAGTGACCTCTCCTTTCGCCATGGCCCACCAGGCTGGCGATATTCTGGTTCGTGGTGGTTTAGCTGTAGTGTCTCCCCAAGAGAGCAGCGATGACGTATTGGGTACCGGTGAATTCGAGATTAACAGCAATCAACAGCTTGGCCTGACCCTCGGTTATATGATCACCGACAACTGGGGTGTTGAGTTGCTGGCTGCAACCCCTTTCTCCCATCGAGTGAGCACTCGCGATCTTGGTGAGATTGCCAAGGTTAAGCATCTGCCTCCAACATTGATGGCTCAGTACTATTTTGGCGATGCCCAGAGCAAGGTTCGTCCATATGTTGGTGTGGGTGTGAACTACACCACCTTCTTTGATGAAAAGGGTGTAGGGAAGCTCGATGGTGCCAATATTAGCCTTGATGATTCTTGGGGCCTAGCAGGTCAGGTCGGTATCGATATGGCTGTTACTGATCGCTGGTTTATAAACGGCTCTGCCTGGATCATGGATATCGATACCGATGTGAAAGTTGATGGTGTTGGTACCTTCAAAACGCATATCGACCCGATGGTCTTTATGATTGGGGCGGGCTACCGCTTCTGATGATTTGATTCTGACTGCGGCCCTGAAAGGATCGCAGAAGATAGCAAAGTACGTCTCTTTCAGCCCGGTTGGTGCCGGGCTTTTTTTATTTGACTGATCTGGTCAGGACTGTGATCCAACCCGATACAAATCAATTAAATACCCACAGCTTTATTTCAGTTATTCGCTACCTCAGCCATCCCCTCATATGAGCGAGGCGTGGCGCGGCTTCTGAGGTATGATCGCCATCCTTGACCAGCTAATACCC
>NZ_JAPDBM010000084.1:0-15932 GCF_027705265.1 Aeromonas sp. QDB11
AGCCCTTGGGTTAATCACATAGAACGGCTATGGCACAAGTTACATGAAACCATCACGCGCAATCATCAATGCAGAGGAATGGCCAACCTGCTGGCTCGAGTGAAACACTTCATGGATACCGTGTCTCCTTTCCCCGGGAATAGCTATGGCACAGCGAAGGTGTAGCACTATTGGGATCAGTTATTTAGTATTGAAAAATCATTTGATATCAGAGGTGTATTTTTTGATACAACGTACTTAAGATGTGTAATACATATAAAATCACTTATCCCATTAGACAATTACATGTGTTCGACTTCAGTGTTGGGGGCTGTGAGAGTAGCGTCTCGACCCATGTATTTTTAATCTGGTTACCACCCCGGCGTCTTGAACAGGACGGTGAGCAACAATAGTGGCAGTAGAAATCAAAGCTGAGCTAGCTGCGGGTCTATAGCAGTAGTGATATCCATGTCGCTTAGCTCTAGTCAGGGACACGTCTCGATGGGAATGATGCTGCGACACTTGGGATAGCTTGGGCATCCCCAGAAGCTATTGCCCTTGGTGTCCCCCCGCTTGCTGATACGCAATACCATAGGGGTACCACATTTGGGGCAGGCCGGCGCCGGGCCTGCATTGGCGGTCGCGGTGTCATGCTCGTCATTGTCGCTTGTGATGCGCTCCAACGTGATACGTACCTCCTCACTGACCCGGATAATCCGTTGGGCCTCATCATAGGCATCACGGTAAAGGTCATGATCTTCCGAGCGCTGGATCAACACCCCCATCTCGTTGTTATTGACCTGACTGAACTCGTAGAGATTGAGGCTGGTGACAATGCACATCTCCTCATTGAGATAGCACTTGGCATGGAGGTTTTTGCAAAAGCTGGTACGGATATAGGTGAGCTCTTTGAGCCAGCTGATCTCTTCCGGTTGCAGCTCGCTTTTGCCATAGACGATCCGCACATCGATCTTGAGGCGGTTCTTGTCGGTGAGCAGCTCCTTGATCCTGTCGTTGAGCTTGAGGAAGGGGCTGATCAGGATCAGACGCTCTTTGGCATCTTTGATTAGTTCTTCAAGAAAATAGTTGGTTGCGCTGGTATTCAAAAACTTGGCCATGGCAAAAATCTCTATCCCTGTGGTGTAACTGGTGGCGCAAATACTTGGCTGGCGCTCGGCAGGCCATCTCCATTTCGAGCACCGCGATCGCCAAGCCTGTGAGGCTGGCAATCGACATCATGGCTCCATGCAGATGACGGGGGCCAAACTGAGCCATTCTAGCAATCCCATCAAAAGGAATATGTGACTGATTGCACTAACTCTGTGACAAGGCTGGATTTTTCGGGGGGGGGGGGATAGCAGATCGCAGGTGCAAAAAAGCCCCTTGGCGGGGCTTGGTGTCTGGCAAGGCATGTGTCGGGATTACCAATCGAACAGGATGCGGCCGCTGTGGTTCGGCTTGACCTGATTGCCATCGATGGGCAGGCACACAATAACGACTCAGAAGCTCATGGCCAGCCCGATGGAATAACCGTTGGTGTTGTGGCTGAACATATAGCGGGCGACCAGGCGGGTGCGGCTGATGATGATGTCGTATTTGCTGCTGTCGATCTCCAGCCCCAGACCAAGGGAGTTGAGGGAGTTGAACCCGAGCAGGCCGCGCTGCTCGCCGAGGTATTCGGTGCGCGCCCCCTCCATCACATAGCGCAGCGGGCGATCGAGCAGGGTCCAGTCAAACACCGGAGCCCGGCGGCGCAGATAGAGGCCGAGGTTCTCCGCCTCGGCGCTGCCGCGCACGCTTTGCGTGGTGTTGCCAAAGCTCTGCAGGTGCTGGTAGGAATAACGCAATTCGGCATCGATATCCTGGGCTTTGGAAAAAAGCTCGTAGTCGAGCATCAGCGAGCCCCCCAATCCGTACATATTGAGCTGACCGTTATCGAGAAAATCCAGCGAGTAGCCCTTGGTGCGATCCAGCAGCCAGTTGCCGATCCGCAGATCGCTGGCCATGGTGCCCAGCGAGACGTTGGCGATGGGGCGCAGTACCCAGTGGCCACCATGCTGGTCTTCATGAAGGGCGATATCCCAGCCGACCCCGCCAGAGGCGGTCACGCTGTTCCATTTGGTCGGGATGGTGCGGCTCTCGGTGCCGTTGCTCACCACAAACTGGGGATCGTAGCGGCTAAAACCGATCGCCCCTTCCAGATAGATGGGCACGGCCTCGCTCATGGTGGCACCGCCACCGATCTGGGTCATGTTGAGGGCGGCGGATTGATCGGTGCCGCTGCCGATATTCAGGTTGCTGGCGGTGATGTCGGGCACCACGGTGAAGGTCATCAGCGACAGCACCGCATTGGCACGATCCTGTGCCCACTCCTGCTCCTGTGTCGCGCCATGGACGGCGCTGCCGGATAGCGCCAGCAGCATCGGTAACAACATCAGCAATAAAGAGGATAAAGGTCGGAGCATGCGCGTGGTTCCCGATCAGCGGAGTCTGGTGGCCTTGCCCTTACTGTAGCGAGCTTCCTTAGGGCTGTCTTGACGCAGGTGAACGGTAGTGTAACCAGTGGGGCTATATGCTGACACTGTCCAGAGATGAAAAACATTTATTGCAATACTGCTCTAATCGGAAATGCTTGATGTGGCTCATAGTTCTTGCGAATGAGCGGCACAACCGGCTGTATCAGCGAGATGGTTAAATATAATCAATGAGTTGACAAAAATAACAGGAGCTCGGGATGAACAGACTCGGATTAGCTAGCAAGATGTTGCTGGCAATTTGCCTGCCGTTATTAGCGTTGCTATTTTTCGCCAGCCACTATGCATACGACAGGTATCAGGCCGCCCATGAGATGGAGCAAGCCCTGCAGCAGCTCACCGTGGTGAAAAGCAGTGCCCAGCTGGTGCATGAACTGCAAAAGGAGCGAGGCATGTCGGCGGGGTTTATCGGCTCGCAGGGGCGTAAATTCGCCGATGTTCTGCCGCGTCAAAAGCTATTGGTTGACGAGGCGATCCACCATTTTCAGGCACAAGAGCAGGGGATGGCTCATGAGGCGGTGGCTCAGGGATTGAGCGAGTTGGCCGGGATCCGCGATCAGGTGAGCAAGTTGGCCATCGAGGCGCCCCGTCAGGTTGCCTTCTATAGCCAGTTAATTGCCTCTTTGCTCAAGGTAGTGGATGAGATTAGCCTGCGCAGCCAAGATGCCGGGATCGCCCTGCAGACCAATGCCTACGCTGCTTTCTTGCAAAACAAGGAGCGCATGGGGATGGAGCGGGCCACCCTCAGCAATGTGTTTGCCAAAGGGATCTTCACCCCGGCAACCCTGCAGCAGTTTATGTCCCTGCTGGCTGCCCAGCAGAGTTACCTTGAGCGTTTTCGCGCCGTGGCAAGCGAGCCGCAGCGGGAACTACTTGCGCAGATAGAGCAAAATCCGGTCATGGAAGAGGTGGTGAAATTCGAGCAGCTGGCGCTTGGCAAGATGGCTGATGGGGGCTTCGGCGTCGATCCAGAGCGCTGGTTTGCCCTGAGTACCGAGAAGATCGAGCTGCTCAAGCAGGGGGAAGATCGGCTCTATCAGCAACTGTTCGAACGGGTTGAACAGATGCAGACCGAGAGTCAGCGCAATTTCTGGTGGGGGTCGCTGGCGGTGCTCTTTTGCCTGCTGTTGACCACCCTCATCAGTTGGAAGGTGTTGCGGGATGTGCATCTGGGTTTCATGGCACTGCATCGCACCTTCTCTCAACTCGTCAACAACAACGATCTGACGGTCAGGGTGCAATGGCAATCCGGCGATGAGCTGGGGGCACTGTCGCGGGATCTCAACCGCTTCCTGCAACACCTCGAAGGGCTGCTGCTGGAGGTGCGCCGCTCCTGTGAGGTGCTGACCCGCAGTGCCAGCAACTCAAATGAGGTGATTGCCGAAGTGAATGAGGGGGTGGTGCGTGGTGTCGGTCAGGTGGAGCTGGTAGCAACAGCTGCGACTGAAATGGCCTCAACAGTGGCTGAAATCGCCCGCAATGCGACCCAGACCTCGTTGGCAACCCAGCAGGCCATCGGTCGTGCCCGGCAGGGTGACAAAGATGTGGATCAGACCATTACCGCCATCGAACGGGTGGCCGGTACCCTCGACGAGACCCAGGTGTTGGTCAACAACCTGCATCAGGACACCGAATCTGCCGTCGAGGCGCTCAACCTCATCAAGCAGATCTCCGATCGCACCAATTTGCTGGCCCTCAACGCCGCCATTGAAGCCGCCCGGGCTGGCGAGTCGGGGCGCGGCTTTGCCGTGGTCGCTGACGAGGTGCGCTCGCTGGCGTCCCGAACCCAGCAGGCGGCCGATGATATCGAGCAGATGTTATCCCGCCTGCGTGTTGGGGCCCGTCAGGCGGTGGTGGCCATGCAGTCTGGCAGCGAGCAGGCGGGTCTCAGTGTCAGTGAAGCGCAGCGGGCGGGTCACGAGCTTACCGACATCGTCAACGAGGTGCGCAAGGTGAGTGACATGACGGCGCAGGTAGCAACCGCAACCGAACAGCAGCGCTACGTGACCGACGATATCCAGCACAATGTGATGACCATCCGCGAAGTGTACGAGGCGCACCGTCAGCACTCGGTCACCTTGCAGCAAAACAGTGCCGAGCTGGATCAGTTGGCACGGGAGCTGGCCGGACGTATTGCCAGCTTCAAGTTGCTGGAGAGAGCATCCCCCCACTGATCCATTTGCGCTAAAGCTTGACCCTCCCTGGCCGATATATCTGGTGAGATCGTGTGGAGGGCAGGCAATTGAACGCTTGGTTGTTGGGGTTGGTCAGCATATCCGTGAGTATGCAGTTACAGGCTGGGGTCACCGAATTCGGTGCCGGTCTGGATCAATCCGTCTGGCGTTTGACCTCCGATACTCAGATTGAGTGTCGCCTCGAGCACCCTATTCCCAACTGGGGAACGGGGGCCTTTGTCAGCCGCGCCGGACGCAAGATAAACCTCGACTTCGAGCTCAAGGGCAAGCGGCCACAGGCCCAGACCCAGACGGTGAGCCTTGGCATCATGCCGCCGGTATGGCGCCCGGGGATAGCCGGGCGAGAAGTGAGTCAACTGCGCTTCTATCAGCAGTTCGATGGGCTGGTGGAGGGGCAGACTGCCTGGACCATGCTCGACGAGCTGGAGGGGGGGCGGATGCCGACCTTCCAGTATCGGGACTGGTATCGCCAGAACCGCGCGGTGCGGGTGTCCCTCTCGTCTGTCAACTTTCGGGTGAAATATCAGGCTTTTATCGACTGTCTGAGCGGGCTCTTGCCCTACAGCTTCAACGATATCGCCTTTAGCGTGCTTACCTATGACAAGAACAGCGATCAGCTCTCCATCCCCTCCAAGCGGCGGCTGGCGATGATCAGCGAGTTTATCAAGGCGGACAAGAGCATCGACGTGGTGGTGATCGATGCCTACAGCGACAGCTATGGCGGCCGCTGGCCGAACCTGAAACTCTCCGAGAAGCGGGCCGATGCCATCAAGAAGGTGTTTGTCGATCTGGGGATAGATCCCGGCAAGATCTCGGTGGAGGGGCATGGCGAGAAGCAGCACGTCGCCTCCAACGAAACCGAACAGGGTCGTGCCAAGAACCGGCGGGTGGTGATCAGCATGGGGCGCAATGGCGAGATCTAGCTTTGCGGCCCGGTCAGAGAAGCATAAAAAAGAGCGCATCTGCGCTCTTTTTTGATCCTGCCATTAGGCAGTGGGATTAAGGCAGCTTAGAAGCTGTCACCGAGGCCAGTACCGGCATCTTTCTTGGCAATCAGCTCAATCTTGTAACCGTCCGGATCTTCGACGAAGGCGATAACGGTGGTACCACCCTTGACCGGGCCCGGTTCGCGGGTGATCTTGGCACCGGCGGCGCGTAAGGCATCGCAGGTGGCATAGATGTCGTCCGCTTCCAGCGCGATGTGGCCATAGGCTGAGCCCAGTTCGTACTCGCTCACCCCCCAGTTGTAGGTCAGCTCGATCACCGCTTCATCTTTCTCGTCACCGTAACCGACGAAAGCCAGGGTGTACTTGTACTCGCTGTTCTCGCTCTTGCGCAGCAGCTTCATGCCAAGGACACGGGTGTAGAAGTCGATGGAGCGTTGCAGATCGCCGACACGCAGCATGGTATGCAGAATTCTCATTGCTCAGTTCTCCGGGTTGGTGATGTGTACTGCTTTCAATCTCGGTTGCGAGGCTATCAGTTGTCGGGATAGACCTTCTCTTTGTACTCGCACAAGTCCTCGATGATACAGGAACCACAACGGGGCTTGCGAGCCAGACAGGTGTAACGTCCGTGCAGGATCAGCCAGTGGTGAACATCCAGCTTGAACTCGGCGGGCACCACTTTAAGCAGCTTCTCCTCCACCTGATCCACGTTCTTGCCTACCGCAAAGCCGGTGCGGTTCGAGACCCGGAAGATATGGGTATCGACGGCGATAGTGGGCCAGCCAAAGGCGGTGTTGAGCACCACGTTGGCGGTCTTGCGGCCGACGCCGGGCAGGGCTTCCAGCGCTTCGCGATTCTCCGGTACCTCGCCGCCGTGGCGCTCCAGCAGGATGGCGCAGGTCTTGATGACGTTCTCGGCCTTGGTGTTGAAGAGGCCAATGGTCTTGATGTACTCCTTGAGCCCGTCCACCCCGAGATCCAGCATCGCCTGCGGGGTGTTGGCCACCGGATAGAGCTTGTCGGTCGCCTTGTTGACGCTGACATCGGTCGCCTGCGCCGAGAGCAGCACGGCGATCAACAGCTCGAATGGCGAGTTGAAATTGAGCTCTGTGGTGGGGTGGGGGTTGTTTTCCCGCAGTCGCTCGAGGATCTCTCTGCGTTTCTGGTTGTTCATGCCTTGCGTCCAATCATAGCTCGGTCGCCCGGACGCGGGCCGGGGCAACGTTGCTGTGGGCCACGGTAGCGGCCTGTTTGCGGTCCCGCCAGTCGTTGATGGCATTCTTGGCGGCGATCAGCAGCCCCAGCCCGATAAAGCCGCCCGGCGGCAAAATCGCCAGCAGCAGGCTGGCATCGGCGTGGAACAGCTCGATGCGCAGGGATTTGGCCCACTCGCCCAGCAGCAGCTCGGCGCCATCAAACAGGGTGCCCATGCCGATGATCTCGCGCATGCCGCCCAGTACCAGCAGCACCAGGGTAAAACCAAGGCCCATCATCAGGCCGTCGAGGGCCGCCAGCAGCGGCGGGTTCTTGGAGGCATAGGCCTCGGCGCGGCCGATGATGACGCAGTTGGTGACGATCAGGGCGATAAAGATGCCGAGCGCCTGATAGAGGCCATAGGTGTAGGCGTTCATCAGCAGCTGCACGCTGGTCACCAGCGAAGCGATGATCATCACATAGACCGGGATGCGAATATCCTTCGGCACCCAGTTGCGCACCAGCGAGACCGCGAGGTTGGAGCAGACCAGCACCGCCATGGTGGCAAGGCCCAGCCCCAGCGCATTGGTAAAGGTGGAGGAGACGGCGAGGGTCGGGCAGAGCCCCAGCACCTGCACCAGCGAGGGGTTGTTCTTCCACAGCCCCTGACTCATCAGCTCCTTGAGCTCGCCCTTGCGGCTTTCCAGCTCGGCAATCGGGGTTGCGCCCGTTTCAATCTGTTCCATCTGGTTCATGATGGCTCGACTCCGTTAGTTCGCCGCCGGACAAGCCGGGGCGTTGCTGAGCAGTTCGGGTTGCTCCTGCTGCAGTTTCAGCAGGTTCTTCACCGCCTTGACCACGGCTCGCGGGGTGATGGTGGCGCCGGTAAAGGCATCGAACTCGCCGCCATCCTTCTTCACCGCCCACTGGGGCTCGTTGTCATGGGTCAGGAATTTTCCGGCAAAGCTGTTGATCCAGTCCGATTTTTTCAGCTCGATCTTGTCACCCAGACCCGGGGTCTCGTTGTGAGCGAGCACGCGCACGGCGGTGATGGTGCCCTTGGCATCAAAGCCCGCCACGATGCGGATCGCCCCGCTGTAGCCATCCGGTGCGATCGCCTCCAGCGCATAGCCGGTTACCACGCCATTCTTGCTGGCGGTATAGAGGGCCTGAGGCTGATCGCTGCCGAGATACTTCCTGCTGGTGACTTGCTTGCAGCTGGCCACCAGATCGTTGTCATAGCTCCCCTCCGGCAGCAATACCGAGAGGGTCTGCTGTTTCTCCAGCTGCTGCTGGTGGGCGATTTTATCCTTGGTCAACTCGTTGGTCAGTACCACCAGTGCGGTACAGCCGAGCGCGAACATCGCCAGAATAAGGCCGTTCTTGCGCATGCTCTTTAACATGTCCGGGCTCCGTCAGCTGTGATGGGGGAAAAGGGCAGAAACATCATTGGCGACGGGCTCCATACACTTTCGGGCGAGTCAGGCTGTCGATAAACGGCACACAAAGGTTGGCCAGCAGCACGGCGAAGGCGAACGCATCTGGATAGCCGCCAAAGCGGCGAATGATGTAGACCAGCCCCCCGATCAGCACGCCATAGACCAGTCGGCCGCGCGGCGTGGTGCAGGCACTGACCGGATCGGTGGCGATAAAGAAGGCCCCCAGCATGGTAGCGCCGCTAAAGAGATGAAACATGGGCGTGGCGGTCGCATCCGGGCTCACCAGATAGCCGATGGTGGAGGCCGCCAGCAGGGCACCGAGAATGGCGGTGGGAATGCGCCAGTTGATCACCTTCTGTTGCAGCAGGAACAGGCCGCCCAGCAGGTAGCCGAGGTTGACCCAGCTCCAGCCGATGCCGCCCCAACCCTCGAATAGCGGGCCGCTCAGGATCTCGCCTGTGGTGAGCCCCTGAGTCAGGCCGGTTTTCAGGGTATCGAGGGGGGTCGCCATGGTGAGACCATCCACCCCCTGCTTGAGCTGGGCCATGCTGTAGCCATCGAGACTAAAGCCGGTGAAGATCACCGATGCGGCATCACCAAAGCCGAGGCTGTAGGCGCGCACGCTCTCCGGCGGCAGCCAGCTGGTCATCTGCACCGGGAAGGAGACCAGCAGCAGCACATAGGCGACCATGGCCGGGTTGAACAGGTTCTGACCCAGTCCGCCGTAAAGGTGTTTGGCGACAATGATGGCAAAGGCCGTGCCTACCACCAGCATCCACCACGGCAGCAGCGGCGGCAGGGAGAGACCGATCAGCACGGCGGTGAGCGCCGCACTGCCATCCATCAGGGCAGGCTTGATGGCGCGGCCACGGAGCTTGAGCACCAGCGCCTCGCACAGCAGCGCAGTGACCAACGCCAGCAGGATCTGGATAAAGGAGCCCCAGCCGAAGAACCAGGTCTGGGCCAGCAAGCCCGGCACGCAGGCCAGGATCACCAGCAGCATCAGGGTTCGGGTCTGTTTGCGGTTATGGGCAAACGGCGCAGTCGCAATATTGAACATGAGTCTGTCGATTACCTTGTGGTTGTTCGGTCGGCTGACGGGGCATCTTCAGCGGCGGTCTCTGCTGCTCTGGCTGCCTCGGCCGCCAGCTTCTTCGCCTTGGCGCGGGCCACGGCAGCCGCAATGGCCGCTTTTTTCGGATCAACCGGGGCATCAGCCGCAGGGGCGCTCGCTTCAGGCGCAGCAGTGACGGCAAGTGGTTGCTCACTGCTGGCTGCATCGCTTTGCATCGGCTCAGCCGGTGCGCGCTCACCCTCAGTTCCAGCACTGTCTACCTGAGTACCGGCACTCTCTACTTCAGCACTGGTACTTGCGCTCTGTTGCGCCAGCTTTTTGGCCTTGGCCCGGGCGATGGCTGCGGCGATAGCGGCTTTCTTGGGATCGACCGCTTCGCTTTCAGGCGTATCGCTTTGGCTGGTGTTTACTTCGCTCTTGGCTACTGCCACATCGCGGGTCTCTGCGCTTGCAGTAGGCTCACTCTTCGCATCCTCAGCACCGACACTTTCGCCCTGCAGCGCCAGCTTTTTGGCCTTGGCCCGGGCGATGGCAGCGGCGATAGCGGCTTTCTTGGGATCAACCGCTTCGCTTGCAGCCGTATCGCTCTGGCTGGTAGTTACTTCGCTCTTGGCTAACGTCTCGTCGCGGGTCTCCGCGCTGGCAGTTGGCTCACTCTGCGCACCTTCAGCACCGGTACTGTCGCCCTGCTGGGCTGCCTTCTTGGCCTTGGCCCGGGCGATGGCAGCAGCGATAGCGGCCTTCTTGGGATCGACCGCTTCGCTGACAGCAGATGGTGCATCGCTTTGGGTTGCAGCCGTTTCGCTGGTGCCTTCGGTTGCAGTCAGATCGCCCTCAGCGCTGTCACCCTGCTGGGCTGCCTTCTTGGCTTTGGCCCGGGCGATGGTAGCAGCGATAGCCGCTTTCTTGGGATCAACTGCTTCGCTGGCAGCAGATGGCGCATCGCCTTGCGAGCCTGCGTCTGCTACCGCGCTGTTGGCTGCGCTTACCGGTTCGCCACTGGCTTCGGCCTTTTTGGCCTTGGCCCGGGCGATGGCGGCGGCAATCGCCGCTTTTTTCGGATCAACCTCTGCCTTTTGCTGATCAGCATCTACCGCTGGGGCAGCAGCGGTTTCGGCTGTAGCAGGCTCGGCGCTATCGCCCGCCTGAGCGGCCTTCTTGGCCTTGGCGCGCGCCAGAGCTGCGGCTATGGCCGCTTTCTTGGGATCGCTGGCGGGGTCAACTGCCTCGGCGGCAGTTTCGCTGTTTGCGCTCTCCGCCAGTTTGGCGGCGCGGCGCGCTTCTGCTTCCCGTTTGCGGGCTTCGCGGGCGGCGATCACCGCGCTGTTGTCGGGCACGCCTTTGGCAGTGCCCGCAATGGCGGTGATTGGCGCATCCTGCTTGGCCTTGATGCGGGCCAGGGCGGCGGCAACCGGATCTTCCCCGCCAGCGGCGGTCATCGCCTGACGGCGCTGGGCGGCGGCTTCGGCGTGGCGCGCTTCGCGGGCTGCCTTCTCCCGCTCGAAACGGGCCTGCTTGGCTTCGAAACGCTGCTTGGCGCGCTCGGCTTTCTCGGCCTCGGCACGGGCTTCGCGAATGTCATCCTTGGCGATCTTGTAGTACTGCACCAGCGGGATCTCGCTCGGGCAGACCCAGGCGCAGGCACCGCACTCGATGCAGTCCATCAGGTTGAGCTTCTCGGCCTTGTCGTACTCTTTGGCCTTGCTGTACCAGTAGAGCTCTTGCGGTAGCAGGCTGGCCGGGCAGGCATCAGCACAGGCGCTGCAACGGATGCAGGCCTGCTCCGGGCCGGGGGCGGGCAGTTCGGCCTGGGTCGGTGCCAGCAGGCAGTTGGTGGCCTTGACCACCGGCACCATGGCGTGGGGCAGGGTAAAGCCCATCATGGGGCCCCCCATGATCACCCGCTGATCCGCTTCCGGTTGCAGCTCAAAACGCTGCAGCAGCCAGCGCACCGGCGTACCGAGACGCACCCAGGCGTTGCCGGGTTTCTTGAAGCTGTCACCGGTGAGAGTGACGATCCGCTCGATCAGCGGCTCGCCGTCGATAATAGCGCGCTTGATGGCAAACACGGTGGCGACGTTCAGCACCATGATGCCGATATCGACCGCGCGGCCGCCTTTGGGCACCTGACGGCCGGTCAGTAGCTCGATGGTCTGCTTGGCACCGCCCGAGGGGTACTTGGTCGGCACTGTCTTGACCAGCACATCCTCATCGGTAGCGTGGCGGGTCAGCTCGGCGATCGCCTCGGGCTTGTTGTCTTCCACCCCGATCAGGGTGAGTTTCGGTTTGAGCAGGTGCTTGAGCACCCGGATGCCATCCATGATCTCGTCGGCGTACTGCTGCATCAACCGATCGTCGGTGGTGATATAGGGTTCGCACTCCAGCCCGTTGACGATCAGGATCTCGGTGAGCTGGCCGCGGCCATCGAGCTTGCTGTGGGTGGGGAACACGGCGCCGCCAAGGCCCGCCACCCCCGCCTGCTGAATGCGCTCGAGCAGCTCGCCCCGCTCCAGATTCCAGTAATCGGCTTTGCCGTTGCGCTCGCCCCACTCATCCTCCCCATCGGGGGTGAGGATGACGCAGAGATCGCCGAGTCCGGAGGGGTGAGCGACCGTGTGGTTGCCAATCTCGGTGATGGTACCCGAGGTGGAGGCATGGACAGGGACGATCCGCCCCTTGGCATAACGGGTCAGCGGTTGCCCTTTTTTGACCTTGTCGCCCACCTGCACCAGCAGATCGCCGGCGGGGCCTGCGTGCTGGCGCAGCGGAATGATGAGGCGCGGCGGCAGACCGGCGTCTACCACCGGGCTCTGACTTGATTGCAGCTTGTTGTCGGCGGGGTGAATGCCACCGTGAAAGTCCCAGAGCGTGCCGGCTTTGATACGTTCGAGTAAGGAATGCATGGTTGCTCCGCTGTTTATTCCACTATCTTGACCGGAATCTTGCCCGGAACATGCACGTTATTGAGATCCCACTTCCAGTTATCGACCGTGGTAGGCACCGGGATCATCTCGATGCAGTCGGTCGGGCAGGGATCGACACAGAGATCGCAACCGGTGCACTCGTTGGCAATCACGGTATGCATCGCCTTGGTGGCGCCGACGATGGCATCCACCGGGCAGGCCTGAATGCACTTGGTGCAGCCGATGCACTGATCTTCGTGGATAAAGGCGACCTTCTTGACCGGCACAGCGGCCTCGTCACTGCCCCCCAGCGGCTGGGGCTCGACCCCCATCAGATCGGCAATCTTGCGCATGGTGGCCTCGCCACCGGGCACGCACTTGTTGATCTGATCGCCGTTGGCGAGCGCCTCGGCGTAGGGTTTGCAGCCGGGATAGCCGCACTGGCCACACTGGGTCTGGGGCAGCAGGGCATCGAGCTGATCGACGATGGGGTCTGCTTCCACGTGAAACTTGACGGCGGCAAAGCCCAGGATAATCCCGAACGCCAGCGCCAGCAGGGTGAGCACCAGAATGGCAAAGAGAATATGGATCATGGTTATATCTTGATAAGGCCGGTAAAGCCCATAAAGGCCAGCGACATCAGACCGGCGGTGATCATGGCAATCGACACCCCGCGAAACGGCGCGGGCACATCGGCGGCGACCAGACGCTCGCGCATGGCGGCAAACAGGATCAACACCAGCGAGAAGCCGGTGGCGGCGCCAAAGCCGTAGATCACGCTCTGGATAAAGTCGTGTCGCTCATTGATGCTGAGCAGCGCCACCCCGAGCACCGCGCAGTTGGTGGTGATGAGCGGCAGGAAGATCCCCAGCAGGCGATAGAGAGTCGGGCTGCTCTTGCGCACCACCATCTCGGTAAACTGCACCACCACGGCGATCACCAGAATAAAGGCGAGGGTGCGCAGATAGGCGATATCCAGCGGCAGCAGGATATAGTGCTCCACCAGATAGGAGCTGGCACTGGCGAGGGTCATCACGAAGGTGGTCGCCAGCCCCATGCCGATGGCGGTTTCCAGCTTGCCGGAGACCCCCATAAAGGGGCAGAGGCCGAGGAATTTCACCAGCACGAAGTTGTTAACCAGCACGGTGCCGATCAATAAAAGCAGGTACTCAGTCATCAATTACCGTCACTGAAAGTCGGGTTATCGGGGTTTGAAGGCGGGCGGTATTATCTGACGTTAGGGCCAGTTAAACAACCGCAAGGCCGCATGGTTATTATGCAACTGGATAATTTAGCCGGGGTTTTGGGCCAGAATCCGGTGGGTTTTGCGTCATATCCCCACCGGGTGACTATCCCCACTAACCAACAGCGAGTTTGGCGGTCTCTTTCCACATAAATGGTGGCATCGGGGTAGTGAGACGCCATTTAATGTTCATCGGTTGGCTGCCAGTGTGGGATACGTACTCCACCTCACCAAAGTTCACAAAGCCAAGGGTGCGGCCAAATTCATCTTTGCTCTGCTCGCGGACGAACAAAAACAAGCGCTTACCCTCTGCTCTGTGATTTATGTAACTCAGACCCTTACCCCGCTCGGGGCGAGCGCTGTTTTGGCTCTGCCAATGAAACAGCGACTCGTTGATGGCGTAGTCGTGATAACGGGTGGTGGGGGAGAAGTGCTGTTCCGTTTTGTTCAAGGTCACGAACAGCAACTCGATATTTTGCTCTGCGATGACATAGACCCCTTCACGAGCCGTGGGTTGCTGCGCGAAGGTGGTCGCGCCAAAGCCAACCAGCACCTGCTCTCTGGCATAGCGAGCATGCAGTTGCAGCGGATTACCGGGAAGATCTGGCATGGCTCGTTGTTCGTGCTGTACCCGATTGATCAGCATGGGCAACAGATCTGCCAGCTCGGCCCTCAACTCTGGTTGATTGAGTTGTTTCAGGCTGTGCGCCAAGGCACTAAAGCCTGCAGTGGGGCCGCTCTGTTGCCAGAAGTCGTAATGGCACATCAAGGCCATACGTTCATCGTGCTCGGCGGTTAAGGTAAAGGCGCTTTCCACCAAGGTTTGTAAGAAGTGCAAGTAATGGAGCGCATCGCAGCCCAATAGCCGGGTTCTGATTGCTCGGGTGTAGAGGGTTGATAGCTTCTCATCGCTCATTTCAGAAACGGTATGGTTGCGGGCCTGTTTGACCAAGGCGCTCCAATTGCCGCGCTTGTAGATCTCCTCAAGGCTGATATGAGGGTAGAACTTCAAAAAATTCGCCAGCGTCAGCGGTAAATCGCAATCCTGTGAGAAACGGCGGATAAGGCCCATAAGGCGCGAGGTATTGAGAGTCGCCTTCTTGATATTGCTCAGAATTAACTCTTGGGTTTGTTTTGAGAGTTCGATGCGGCAGCCCAAGGGGGCGTGAGGGAAGCCCTGTTTGATCTCGTGGCTAATCGCCTTATTGGTTTTACCCACCAGTGCCCGGAATTTCTGGGCAAAGTCATACTCAGCACGGGCATTCCCAACAAAGTCCAACACGGTGCAGCACTCTTTATCGCTCGCCAGCCGCAGGCCGCGCCCTAATTGCTGCAAGAAGATGGTGAGGCTTTCCGTTGGTCGTAAAAACAGCACATGTACAGGATCTTTAGCGGCAACCAATTGAAATAGATATAAAAAAGGCTTCGTTTGTGATCTGATTTTATCGCCAAACAAAATCAACACGCGCGAAGCCTATGACCATTATTAATGCTAATCACTATCTGGAGCAACTCCTGGCTCCCGCTGCACTCGAGCGCATTGCTCGGCTCTGCAAGTTTTGTCTGCGTCAGCGCGCCATTACCCCTGCCATGCTCGTCCCTGCACTGCTGCGGGCCATGGGGGGAGACCAGGTCAATGACATTGCCGGTTTACACCGTCATTTCAATGCGTTGCAACTGGTGAACGCGCATCAGGTTTCCTACAAACCGTTTCACAATCAGCTGCGCAAAGAGAGCTTTGCCCTGTTTATGAAAGCCTTGGTCGAACGGGCCATCGCCTTGCGTATCGACCATCAACTCAACGCGGCTTCCCTCGGCGCGTTCAAGCAGGTGTTACTGCACGATGGCACCTCCTTTGCTGTGCATCGGCGCCTGGCTGCTGACTTTCCTGGCCGGTTCAAGACCATCAGTCCGGCGGCTATCGAGTGCCATATGACCATGTCTTTGTCGGAGCAAAGCCCGCTGTGCATGAGTGTGTCTGCCGATACCGCAGGGGAGCGGCAATTTCTCCCTGAGGCCCACAAGCTGACCAACTGCCTGCTGCTGGCTGACGCGGGTTACATTGACAGGGCCTGGTTTGAGCAGGTGAACGACGCTGGCGGATTTTATCTGGTGCGAGGCACTCAAAACCTGAACCCCAAGATAATCCAGGCCTGGCGCAGTGATGGACGGGAAGTGCCAAAACTGGCGGGACTGTCACTGAAAGAGGCCGGACGGCGGCGCTGTCGGGCCGAGGTGCTGGATATGGTGGTGAAGTCCGGCAAAGTGGAATACCGGTTGATCCGGCGCTGGTTTGCCGAGGAAAAGCGGTTCTGTTTGTGGATGACCAACCTACCGCGAGCAGCGTGGTCAGCAGAGCAGGTGATGAGCCTGTATCGCTGCCGTTGGCAGGTGGAGTTGTTATTTAAAGAGTGGAAATCGCA
>NZ_JAPDBM010000085.1:0-15408 GCF_027705265.1 Aeromonas sp. QDB11
GTACTGAACATAGCTCCAAGACTACCTCTTAAGTTAAGAGGGGCGAAGTGTCTGGATCTTCAAGGGGCCAATCTATTGTGTTAACTAAAGTACTCATTAAAAACATCGGCTTCCAGGTTGTGGTGGCCATGGTACTGGGCGCTGTGGTCGGCGCGTTCATGGGTGAACAAGCCACCGTGTTTGCACCGCTTGGTACCCTGTTTATCCAGTTGATCAAGATGCTGGTGATCCCGCTGGTGGCGGTTGCCATCTTCTCCGGCGCCGCCAATCTGGGCGCCAGCCCGGCAGCGGGCAAGATCGGCGCAGCGACGCTGGCCTTCTTCCTGATTACCTCTGCGTTGGCCGTGCTGCTGGCGCTGGTGATGGGGCAAATCTTCAAACCGGGTGTCGGGGTTGATTTCGCTTCCGTCGCCTCCATGTTTGGCGGTGACTACGCCGATAAAGGGGCGCTGCCGGATGCAGTTGCTACCCTGCTCGGCATGATCCCCACCAACGTGTTCCAGTCGCTCAACGAAGCCAACATCCTGCAGATCCTGGTGTTCTGCATGTTCCTCGGCATCGCCCTGGCCAAGCAACCCCGCGAGCGGGCCAAGCCGCTGGTCGATGGGCTCAATACCCTGGTGGATGCCTTCGTCTGGATGATCAACAAGGTGATGATCATCGCGCCGCTCGGGGTGTTCGGTCTGATGGCTGAAGCCATCGGTACCTATGGCTTCGATGTGCTGACCCTGGTGCTCAAGCTGTTCGTGGTCTATGTGGCTGCCATCCTGATCTTCGGCTTTGTGGTCTATCCGCTGCTGGTCGTGATGTTCTCCAACACGCCGGTACGCAAGTACTTCTCGGCCATGAAGAAGCCGCAGATCGTGGCCTTCTCCACAGCCTCTTCCATGGCGACCCTGCCGGTCAATATGGAGACCTGCGAGCATGATCTGAAAGTGACCAACGCGACTGCTTCCTTCGTGCTGCCGCTGGGGGCCACCATCAACATGAGCGGCAACGCCATCTATTACGGTCTGGTCGCCATCTTCTTCGCTCAGGTTTACAACATCGATCTGAGTGTCGGTGCCTGGGCGGCCATCATCGTGACCTCCACCCTGGGGGCGATCGGTCAGGCCGGTGTACCGGGCCCAAGCTTCCTGGTTGTGGCCGTGCTGCTGGCAGCCGGGATCCCCATCGAAGGGTTGCCGCTGCTGTTTGCGCTGGATCGTCTGTTCGACATGATCCGCACCTCCCTCAATATCACCGGCGATGCGGCCTGTGCTGTCATTGTTGACCGCTTCAGCCCGGAATATGACCCAGAGCGTTGGAACAAGGCATAACAGCTTTGAGTTGAACTAAAGCAGCGCTGAGCTAAAACAGCCCCGAGCTGAAACTGCGTAACGCGAGCCCCTGCCATGATGGCGGGGGCTTTTTTATATCTGCCGGACAGATGTCAGAGAAAGGTGTGCACAAGAGATTGCTGACGGATTTTGCGGTGTTGAATGGAGAGCACAGGAGTGGAACACAACTGCCGTGGGCATGGGCCTTGTGACGGATGGCTGCCGGGCTAGGGGGTTGCCAAATGGCGGGTAACAAAAAGGGGAGCCTGGCTCCCCTCGGATATGATCTGCTGCTGGTTCTACTCCATAAGGCCAAACAGAGAGTGGTTAAACCATCCTGGCTACACCCTTGTGGCGAAAGAAACAGCGTCAACGTGATGAAATCATATCTATGTTGACCATCTCGACATTGTCACTGAAAAGCGCCAGTTGGTGGCGATTAAACAGACATGCCAGATAAGGTCAGTCCGGATTGATGCCTCTCTATCCGGCTCAGAACTGTGACAGTGAGGGCAGAGAGACAGCAACCAGGGTGAAAAACACCGTGAAAACGGCAGTAACGACAAACTCTTTCATTTTTCTCTCCCCAGGTTGTTGGTTGATGTTGTCAAGATACCATAACAGGGGGTTAAAACAAGGGTAAAATTGATAAAATGGCGTCTTTGCGCGTCAGTGCGGTCGAGGTGGTCATTTTTGACATATTGCGCTGATTTTATCGCCCGTTGCGACGTTTGACCCATCGAAGATCCAGTTGTTTTAATTATTTTGTTTAAATTCAATGCTTTATTGTTTTACTCATTTATTTTTAGGTGGGTTTTATATGGGACTTAAATAGGGTTTGAGAAGTTATCTCCTTCGTAACTGTGTCATGAAGGCCCTCAAAAGTGCATCAGGATATGATTTGCCAATGCCTGACGCAGATAGCTCATCCAAAAAAAGTTGGTGGAGGTGATCTGGTTGCCAACCCTTGTCGCACCATGACTTTATCAGGCCGATGTCTCCGTGTTTTTACAGCAACCCTCCGCTTTACAGGGGGGAGAGCCATGGATTGGGGGGATACGGATTGGCAGTTGGCTGTTTTATCAGCGCCAATTGCACCGGCCGGTGGACGAATAGACAAGGCGGCAGCAAGGGTTAGGTGTGCACCAAGCCAGTGGCTGGTCTAAAACAGCGCCGATGCATTTGGCATAAGTAATGTAATTGCAACGCAAGAGCTGGGCCGGAGCATGGTTGGGGAACTTGGGGCGATTCAGACATCTGAATACCGTCTACAAGATTGAGATACACACAGCGGTGTATGACGAGGAGGCTGAACAAGCTCGTTTCAGGATCAGCAGAGAGGCTGGCCACCGCAAGCCGGCTCAGCAGTGATAGAACATCCACGGCAATATCGGAACGGTATCTTTGGCTGATACCGGTTGGTGCGAGGAGGGGAAGGCTAACGATCAGTCAGATGGTGCAAGGGATGGGATTCAGGGCAACCTGCAGGGTGAGGGCTGCACACTGTGCCGAGGCATCAGCTCGCGTGAGATATAAAAAAACCCTCCGATGGAGGGTTTTTATCATCAACAACCGGTACAAAGCCGCGTGGCTTAGAACAGGGTGGTGGAGAGGTTGTAGAGCTCCTGATCGAACGGGCGCTTCATGTTTTCGATGCAGTCGATGATGTCGTGGTGTACCAGCTCGTTGCGCTGGATACCGACGCAGCGACCACCGTGGCCAGCCAGCAGCTGCTCAACGGCGTAAGCACCCATACGGCTGGACATGATGCGGTCACGAGCAGTCGGGGCACCGCCACGCTGGATGTGGCCCAGGATGGTGGCGCGGGTTTCACGGCCGGTCAGGGCTTCGATGTCTTTGGCCAAGGCGTTCACATCGGTGACGTGCTCGCAGATGGTGATGATGGCGTGTTTCTTGCCCTTTACTTCACCTTCTTTGATCTGTTGCAGCAGCTTCTCTTTGTCAAAAGCCACTTCCGGTACGATCACGTACTCGGCACCGCCAGCAACGGCGGCAGACATGGCCAGATCGCCACAGTGGCGGCCCATGATCTCGACCACGGAGATACGGTGGTGGGAGCTGCAGGTGTCGCGCAGACGGTCGATGGCGTCAACAACCACGTTCAGGGCGGTATCAAAACCGATGGTGAAGTCGGTACCGGCGATGTCGTTGTCGATGGTGCCCGGCAGGCCGATACAGGGGAAACCCTCTTCGGTCAGCTTCTTGGCACCCATGTAGGAGCCGTCACCACCGATCACCACCAGGGCGTCGATGCTGTGCTTTTTCAGGTTTTCGATCGCTTCGGCACGCACGGCCGGATCTTTGAAGGCAGGGAAACGGGCAGAACCCAAGAAAGTACCACCACGGTTCACCACGTCGGAGACGCTGTGACGCTCCAGCTTGACGATGCGATCCTGGTGCAGGCCGAGGTAGCCATCATAAATACCGTAAACTTCCAGGCCATGATGCAAACCGGCGCGAACCACGGCGCGAATGGCTGCGTTCATACCGGGTGCATCGCCACCACTGGTCAAAACACCAATACGTTTGATTTGTTTGGTCATGAGTGCCTCTGGATCTGAGTTGTCAAATACGAATGTTTGGAAATAGACAAGCCACTTTTACTATATCGGCTTTCGTATGGGATGCGGGGGCCGCCATAGGAAAAGCGATACAAGAGAGGGGACGCGCCCCTCTCTTTGCCAGTAATGCGAAATTACTTGGCAGCGCCAGCGATGATCTGGGAGAAGTCGTCCACTTTCAGGGACGCACCACCGACCAGGCCACCGTCGATGTCCGGCTGACCGAACAGATCGGCTGCAGTGGCGCCAGTGACGGAACCGCCGTACAGGATCTGTACTTTGGCAGCAACGGCGCCATCAAAACCGGCCAGGTACTGACGGATGTGAGCGTGAACGGATTGAGCGATCTCCGGAGTGGCAGTCTTGCCAGTACCGATGGCCCATACCGGCTCGTAAGCAACAACGGCGTTGTTGAAGGAGGCGATGCCGCAACGGTCGATAACGGCTTTCAGCTGGGTCTCAACCACGTTCTTGGTCACGCCGGCTTCGAATTGCTCCAAAGTTTCACCGATGCACAGAACCGGGATCAGACCGCCTTTCTGGATCGCTTCGTACTTGGCAGCAACCACGTCGTCAGTCTCTGCGTGCAGGGTACGGCGCTCGCTGTGGCCGACCAGGGAGTAGGTGCAACCGAAGGCTTTCAGCATGGAGGGAGCGTTTTCGCCGGTGAAGGCGCCAGACTCGTGAACGTCAGCGTTCTGGGCACCGTAGGCAATCTTGCTGCCAGCGGTCAGTTGCTCAACCAGACCCAAAAAGATAACCGGCGGGCAGACGGCGACTTGTACAGAAGGATGAGCGGCAGCAGCCGGGGTCAGTCCTTTGATCAGAGCTTCAACAGAAGCTTTGGTGCCGTTCAGTTTCCAGTTACCCATTACCAGGTGCTGTCTCATCTTGTATATCTCCTAGGCATTTGATTGCGCGACATTATATGAATTGAACCGAGCCCAAGATAGCTGACCCGGCGGCAAATGACGTAATTTTTTTTCGCTTTCCTGATCCAAATCAGGAATGAATCGCTTGATTGCTCATTCGTTAACCTGCCCTCGCAAGCGAGCCCACCATACCCCAATCCATTCGTGGATGGCAGCTTCGGAATACATCAAATAACGCCCTTTGGGTAAATAACCGTAGAGCGGCTGCGGCACCTGGCTCTGCTTGGCGGTGTAGTCGGTGGGGGCCGGCACGGCATTGAGTCCCTGACCCTGATAGAGGGCCATGGCCCGGGGCAAATGGGTGGCAGAACTGACCAATGCCACCTCTTTTCCTTTCAGGTGGCGGCTGATACTGACCGCTTCGTCATGAGTGTCTTTGTTGTTTTCAAACAACGTCATCCGCGCGCGGGGAATGCCGAGGCTCATCGCCATCCGGGCATTGACCTCGGCATTCGACAGGGGATCCCCCGATACATAACCCGAAAAGATCAGCTCGGCGTCGGGATATGCCTCTGCAAGACGCACTCCTTCGAGAGTACGGGCCAGCGCAATATTGTTTTGCCACGAGCGCTCGGGCACCGCCGGATCGCTGACATGGCCGTTGCCGAGCACCACGATCGCCTCGATCTTGGGATGCTGGCTCACCTCGAACGGCGGGTAGGTCTGCTCCAGCCCGCGGGCCAGTTCATAGCTCACCGGCCGCATCCCCATCAGTGCCACAATCAGCAGCGAAAGGGTGGCCAGCAGTTTGCCGGTTTTCTGAAAACGGGTGAACCAGAGCAGCAGCAGGGCGACAAGCAGCAGGGAGAGGGAGAAGGGGAGCGGCATCAGCAGCTGACCCAGCCACTTTTTAATCACAAACACGGCAGACACTTCCTTGAGTTTTCAGCAAATTCGGGATGTGACAGAATACCCCTCTTTTTTTGGATGGCCAAAGTTGAGTTTCTCTTGAAGCAAGATCAGAGTTTTGACGGTCGCGCCGACAAGTTCGCCCGCAATATTTACGACTCCACCAAGGGGCGCATTCGCACCACCATCGTCTGGAGCGACATCGAAGCCTGCCTGGCGCGCCTTGGCAATCGGCCGCTGCGCATCCTCGATGCGGGGGGCGGTTTTGGCTACTTTGCCCAGAAGCTGGCGGCCATGGGTCATCAGGTCGAGTTGTGTGATCTCTCCGCCGAGATGCTGGATCTGGCTCGCAGCCAGATCGCCGAAAAGGGGCTGGAAGACAACATTCGTCTTATCCATTGCCCCATTCAGGATCTGAAACAACACGTGACCGGCACCTTTGATCTGGTGCTCTGCCACGCGGTGCTGGAGTGGCTCGCCGAGCCGCGCCAGACCTTGCTGGGTCTGTTCCCTTTCGTCAATGCCGGGGGCATACTGTCGCTGCTTTTTTACAACCGTCATGGCCTGCTGTTCCAGAGCCTGGTAGTGGGCAATTTTGACTATGTGCGGTTGGGCCTGCGCAAGAAGCGCCAGACTGCGCTCACGCCCACCAATCCCCAGTTGCCGGAGCAGGTTTATGACTGGATTGGACGAGGCGGGCTCAAGATCATCGGCAAGACCGGGGTGCGGGTGATCCACGACTATATGCGTCACAAGCAGGATCAGGTCGAGAAGTTCGACGATCTGCTGGCCATGGAGCAGCAATATTGCCGTCAGGAGCCTTTTGTCGCCCTTGGCCGCTATATCCATGTGATGGCGCAGAAACCCGCCAGTTGATGGGGCCTGATTTTTCGATGCTACCGGATGTAGCCGCGCGCGAGTTTGTGCGCTCAATTACAACAACGAGATGACAACGTCATGATGAGTACATCCCGTACCCTGCCCGAGCGTTCTTTGCCGGAGATAGTAGGGTGGGTCAGGCAGGAGGGGTTGGCGCTGAGCCTGCCTACCGACCGGCTGGCCTTTCTGATTGCAATCAAGACACTGTCCGAAGATGAGTCGGACTTGTCGGAAGCGGCGCTGCACGATGCCTTCGGCTACGTCAGCAATGCTTTTGGCCAGATGGACGAGACCCTCACCGGTCGCGCCAACAACGCCATCAACGACCTTATTCGCCAGCAGCTGCTGTCGCGCTTCAACACCGACATGGTGGCGGGGGAGAGCCTCTATCGTCTGTCGCGTCTTGGGGTCGGTATCGTCGACTTCTTTCTCGATCAGCGTCAGGTTGACTCCATCAAGCTCTCCATCTTGCTCGAGCATTTGGCGGCCGAGCTCGACACCGCCCGCAAGGCGGCGCTCGAGACCAACACCCGCGAGCAGTGGGACGCTGAGGTGCTGCCACGGCTCACCTTCTCGCTGGAGGAGACCCTCGGGCGCATCGATCTGACCCAGCGCGCCATGGATGAGCAGCAGAATCAGGTCAAAAGCGAGATCGCGGCCCTGCTGACCCAGAACTGGGTCGATGCCATTCACAGCTGCGAAAAACTGCTGCACGAGACCGGCCAGACCCTGCGCGAACTGCAAGATACCCTGGATGCCGCCGGCCACCGCCTGCAGGCGGGGCTGCTCAACATTCAGGAAGCGGCGCAGGGGCGTGACGATCTGTTCCACGTCGAGGAGCTGACTCACGCCTTGCAAGGTCGTCTTGACGTCATCACCAGCTGGGGTCAGCAGTGCATCGAGCTCTGGTCCCGCTACGACAGACATGTCCACAAGTTCATTCGCAACGCCATCGACATGGACAAGAACCGCGCCTTCAGTCAGCGGCTGCGCGACTCCATCCGCAATTTCGAACAGCACAACTGGCTGCTGCGCATTGCCGAGGAGCCCCGTTTGCTGGAGCTGCGCGATGAAACCATCGCCATCCACGACGAGGAGGTGACCGGCGAGGTGCCCCTCGAGATGGAGTACATGGAGATGGTGGACATCAACCAGGAGCTGGCGGAGCGCATCGAGCGCTATCTGGCCCGCTATCCCGAGCAGGGCCAGCAGCTGGATTTGGCCGATGTATTGCGCGAATACCTGCTGGATTACCCGGCTCACGCCCATTTCGATGTGGCGCGTCTTCTGATCGACCAGGCCGTGCGCCTGGGCCATGCCAGCGGTGAGCGCGAGCTGCACCGCCAACCCGCATGGAAACCCATTAACCAAGCTGGATCCAAGGTTCAGGCCTATGTCATTGATCAATACTGAGTTTCCCTTGCCGCTGCGGCTCGCAGAGGCGATTGCCAACCCCTTGTTTCCGCGCATTGACACCGCCTTGCGCTCCGGCCGTCACATCAGTGCCGACGATTTCGAACAGCATTCGGCGCTGGTGGAGTACCACAACGAGCTGGAGATCTTCTACGGCCGTTATCAGGTGGAGCTGATCAAGGCGCCGGAAGGCTTCTTCTACCTGCGTCCGCGCCCGAGCGCCGATATCGGCACCACTGTGCTCTCCGAGCTCGATATGCTGGTGGGCAAGGTGCTTTGCTACCTCTACCTGAGCCCGGATCGCCTCGCCTCGGAAGGGGTGTTCGCTATGGGCGAGTTGCAAGAAGAGGTACTGAACCTGGCTGACGAGAAGCAACTGCTGCGGATGGTCAACAGCCGCTCCGGCGGCACCGATCTCGACAAGAAGAAGCTGCTGGAGAAGATCCGCACCTCGATGCGTCGTCTGCGTCGCCTCGGCATGATCACCGCCCTTGGCAACAGCGACAAATTCCGGGTCAACGAGTCGGTGTTCCGCTTTGCCGCGGACGTGCGCTCCGATGAAGATCCCCGCGCCGTCCAGCTGCGGATGATCCAGGAAGGAGAAGCCATCTTCCACGACGACGAGATGCCGAGCAGCGATTCGCTCTTTGACGATATCGAGGCGGACCTCGATGAAGAACAACTGGATCTGGAGGTATAAACAGTGCGAGGCAAGTTCAAATCCCTGACCATGGTCAACTGGAACGGCTTCTTCGCCCGAACCTTCGATCTCGACCAGCTGGTCACCACCCTTTCCGGCGGCAACGGTGCGGGCAAGTCCACCACCATGGCGGCCTTTATTGCGGCGCTCATTCCCGACCAGTCTCTGCTCCATTTTCGCAACACCACGGAAGCGGGCTCCAGCAGTGCCTCCCGTGACAAGGGGCTCTACGGCAAGCTGCAACGGGGTTCCTGTTACTCAGTGCTGGAGGTGATGAACAGCCGCGAACAGCGGATCTGGGTCGGCGTGCACCTGGAGCAGATCCAAAACCGTGACAACAAGGTCAACATCACCCCGTTCGCGCTGGTGGATGTGCCGGAGCAGCTGCAACCCACCGATCTGCTGCTGGAAAAACTCGATGGTGGCAAGGGGCGTATTCGTGCCTTTGCCGATCTGAAAGGGGCCGCCGCCGAGCTGGGGGCGCTGAAGGTCGCCAAGTTCAATACGGTGACCGACTATCACAACTTTATGTTCGAGTTCGGCATCACCCCGAAGAAGCTCAGGGATCAAAAAGATCGCGGCAAGTTCTATCGCCTGATCGAAGCCTCCCTCTACGGCGGTATCTCCTCGTCCATCAGCCGCTCTTTGCGTGAATACCTGCTGCCGGAGAACTCCGGGGTGCGCAAGGCGTTTGCGGATATGGAGGCGGCCATCTATGAAAACCGCCGTACCCTGGAAGCGATTAAAGAGACTCAGGGGCAGCGGGATCTGTTCAAGAACCTGATCACCGAGACCACTCACTATGTGGCAGCGGACTATGTACGCAACGCCGCCGAGAAGAGCCGTCTCTCCGAGCTGGCCCTCAAGGCGCGCCAGGAGCTGTCCGACAAGCGCCGCATTTTGGCCGAAGAGAAGCAGCGCGCCATCTATCTGGCTGATGAGGTGGAGCAGCTTACCAACCGTGAAAAATTGCTGACCGACGAGCTGGAATCTGCCGCCGAGCATCTGGCCAAGGTAATGGCAGCTGTTGCACTGCAGAAGAAGATCGAGATGTATCGCGCCGATCTGGCGGAGCTGGTCGACAAGCTGGAGCAACAGCAGGCGATCGTGGAGGAGATCCACGGCCAACTGCTGGAGGTGGAAGAGCGCAAGGAGCTGGCACAGGCCGAGGTGGACAGCCTCAAGACCCAGTTGGCCGACTACCAGCAGGCGCTCGATATCCAGCAGACCCGCGCCATCCAGTACCGTCAGGCGGTGCAGGCGCTGGAAAATGCCCGCGAGCAGTGCGAGCTGCCGGGGCTGACCGCCGAGCAGGCGAGCGACACTTTGCATCAGTTCCGCAGTGCCGAGCAGAGCCTCACCAGCCGGGTGCTGGGGGCCGAGCAGCAGTTGGCGCTGGCCAAGGCGGCGGTAGCCGAACATGAAGCGGCGCTGGCGCTGCTTTTGAGCATCGCCCCGGAGACAGTGCGCGAGGCCGCTTGGCCTACCGCCCAGGCGTTGCTCAAGCGTCATATCGAAGACAAGGCCCGCATTGCCCAGGGGCAGGGGCTGCGCGCCGCGCTGGCTCGCCTCGAGAAAGAGAGCGAAAGTCAGAAGAATCTCTTCAAATTGCGCGATGAGCTGCAGCAGGCCTCTGGCCAGCTTATCGCCAGCAGCGATGAGCTGGAGATCTTCCTCGAAGCCCAGCGCACCCGTCAGGAAGAGCTTTCCGAGCAGCAGGCGGAGGTGAACCAGCGCCGCGCCAGCCTGGAGCATCAGGGCGCCCAGCTGGGTCGTGATATTGCGGAGCTGACCAAGCTTGCCCCGCGCTGGCTCAAATCCTTTGAAAAGCTCGAGCAGCTGCGCGAGCAGAGCGGCCTGCCGCTGGCCACTGCCGAAGAACTTTCTTCCGGCATGCAGACCGTGCTCGACAAGGAGCGCGAGTTCGAGCAGGAGAGCAACCGCATTGCGGCGCAGAAACAGGCGCTGGAGCTGCAAATTCGCAACCTGCAGCTGGGCGCTGGCGAGGCAGATCCGCGTCTGGCCCGCATCGCCGAGCAGGTGGGGGGCGTGCTGCTCTCCGATGTCTATGACGACATCTCCATCGACGATGCCCCTTACTACTCCGCGCTTTACGGCCCGGCTCGCAGCGCCCTGGTGGTGCTCGACCTTGAGGGCGCCATCGAGCGGCTGAAAAAGCTGGAAGATTGCCCGGAAGATATCTACCTGATTCAGGGCAACCCCGACTCCTTTGACGAGGATCTGGTGGAAGCGGACGAGCTGGGGGACGCCGTGCTGGTGCGCACCAGCAAGCGTCAGGTGCGCTTCTCTCGCTACCCCGAGCTGCCGCTGTTTGGTCGCGCGGCGCGGGAAAAACGGATCGAGCAGCTCGACCTTGAGCGCGAAGGCCTCATCGAGGGCTACGCCAAGGCAGCCTTCGAGCAGCAGAAGTACCACCGTCTCTACGGTCACTTCCGCGATTTTATCGGCCAGCATCTGGATATCGCCTTCCGCCCCGACCCGGAAGCTGAAGTGCAGGCCAAACAGGCCGAACTGCGCACGCTGCAAGCAGCCATCGGCGAGTGCGACAAGCAGCTGGTCGAGGCCAAAGCGGCTGCCGCCCAGCTGACCCGCCATATCCAGCTGGTACAGGGGATGCTGCCCTTTGCCCACCTGTTTGCCGAGACAGATCTGGCGACCCGCCTCGAGGCGGCTCACGCCGATGTGGAAGCGCTGAAACAGGCCGAAGCCTTTATCGCCAAACACGGCAAGTCGCTCGAAAAACTCGAAACAGTAGTGCAAGTACTGCGTCAGGATCCGCAGGATCTTGCTGCGCTGCAGGCAGCTTACGATGAGGTGAGCGATCTGCTGGCCGAACAGAAGCGCCGTTGCTACGCCCTCGATCAGCTGGTGGCCCGTCTGCCGCACTTTGCCTATCAGGATGCGCAAGACCTGCTGGGTAAGGCCTCCGAGATGAGCGAGCGACTCAAAGAGAAGCTTAAAGCTGCCGAGCTGGCGGCCCGCACCGCCGGTGAGCAGCACAAGCAGATTGCCCAGCGCCACACCGAGGCGCTGCAGCTGCGCACCGCGCTCGATTCCAGCGCATCGGCCAAGCGCCAGACCCTGACCGAATTTGAGCAGGAGCTGGCGGCTATGGGGCTGACCCTCTCTGACGATATGGAAGAGAAGGCGCGCGCCCACAAGAAAGAGATTGAAGAGCTGCTGATCCGCACCCGTTCCCGTCGCACCAGCGCCGAGGCCCAGTTGCAGGTAACCAAGCGCGAGATCGAATCCCTTGGCGGTCGTCTCAAGCTCGAAGGCAAGGATTACTACAGCGCCCGCAAATCTTTGGTTGGTCACAAGGCGAGCTGGTCGCGGGTGGTGCGACTGGCGCGGGAGACCGACGTCGAGAAGCGCCTCAACAAGCGCGAGCTGGCGTACCTCGACAGCGACGAGTTGCGCTCCATGTCGGACAAGGCCCTTGGCGCCCTGCGGGTGGCGGTGGCCCACGACGAGGCCCTGCGCGATGCGCTGCGTCTCTCCGAGGGTAATCGCAGCACCGAACAGAAGGTCGCCTTCTACGTGCAGGTCTACCGTTACCTCAAAGATCGCATCCGCAACGACATCATCCGCTCCGATGATCCGGTAGAGGCGATCGAGGAGATGGAGATCGAGCTGGCCCGTCTGGCAGACGAGCTCAAGCAGCGGGAAACCCATCTGTCGCTCTCCTCCCACGAAGTGGCGGCCAAGATCACCAACATCATCCGTCGCGAGCAGAACCGCATCCGGGTGCTCAACCAGGGCTTGCAGAACATCGCCTTCGGTCTGGTGCGCGGGGTGCGCCTCAACGTCAATATCCGCGAGGCCCATACCCGTCTGCTGACGGCGCTGGCCGACCAAACTGCCATGCACAACGATCTGTTCGCCGACAAGGAGCTCAGCTTCTCCGAGGCGATGGCCAAGCTGTTCCAGCGCCTGAACCCGCAAGTAGAGCAGGGGGATCGCAGCTATCAGGTGATGGGCGACGTGCTGCTCGACTATCGCAACTATCTGGAGCTGGAGATCGAGGTGCAGCGCGGGGCCGATGGCTGGCTGCGGGCCGAGAGCGGCGCGCTCTCCACCGGCGAGGCGATTGGTACCGGTCAGGCCATCCTCTTGATGGTGCTGATCAGCTGGGAGGAGGAGTCCCGCCGTCTGCGCGGCAAGGATATCGCCCCCTGCCGTTTGTTGTTCCTCGACGAAGCGGCCCGTCTGGATGGCAAATCCATCGCCACCCTGTTCGAGCTGTGCGAGCGGCAGGATATGCAGCTGCTGATCGCGGCGCCCGAGAACATCAGCCCCGAGAAGGGCACCACCTACAAGCTCATCCGTAAAGTGCAGGGCAAGCACGAGCATGTGCATGTGGTGGGGCTGCGCGGCTTCGGCTTTAGCGATGACAAGCTGATCGCCTGATCAGTTTCTGGCCCATTCCGACACGGGATGACGGGTAAATAGTTGAAAGGGAGGCATTTGCCTCCCTTTTTACATGGCAGATATGGCAAAGTAGCCGCACCGTCGCTGCTGCCTGACAACAAGGCGAGTAACATGGCGAGTGCCTTGGACCTATGGCAAGGTGAGAGGTTGCTTGCGAACATGCCGCCAGCGTTACGGACCGCATAGAAGAATAGAAAATAGAGCTGAGCAGAAAGAAGAAGAGAGGAGAGGGGAAGGTGCAATATATCCAGAAAGGGCTGCTGTTATCTCTTTGCCTGCTGCTGGCGGCCTGTAGCAGTCGTTATGACGAGAGCCATGGCGGCAGCTGGCGCGGCTATAGCGAAACCGGTTATGCCAGCTATTATGCCGACCGCTATCACGGCAAAAAGACTGCCAGCGGCGAGCGCTATCGCAATAATCTCAATAGCGCCGCCCATATGGAATTGCCCTTTGGCGCCATGGTGCGTGTCACCAACCTCGCCAATGGCAAGAGCGTAGAGGTCAAGGTTAATGATCGCGGCGCCTTTAAAAACGGGCGTATTATCGATCTCTCCAAATCTGCCTTTAGCGCCATCGGCAATATTCGCGACGGGATTATCAAGGTAAAGGTTGAGGTTCTTTAGTTTGATGACCAGAGCGTGAGAGCACCAGATGGTATAAAACTGAATCGCCCCAACTCTCGCATCATCGACATCAAGGCGCGGCTGCTTGCCGAGCCCCGGCTCTCTTTAAACAAACGGCGCAACTCACAGCGCTGCTGTATCCGCTCACGGTTAATCGTCCGCCTGCGTGCCAGATAATCGTAAAAACAGGATGTTGGAACATCGAAAGCGCAGCAGACCAGGGTGATGGGGGCTTGCTCTCTTAATTGGTCTATCAGCGCGTACGTGTGAACTCGTCCGTCATCAAGAGAGCCGTAGCTTAATGGGATGGTCTGATCTATCCACCCCGCTATGCTGGAGCCAGCCTCAAGGAGGCTCATCATGACTCAAGCGCAGATTTACATTTACGGGATCGATTTAGGCAAAAATTGGTTTCACCTAGTGGCGATGGATCGCAGGGGGCATGTATTGACCAAGCAAAAGCGCACTCGTTCACAACTGAAACAGTTCATCAGTACGACTCCACCCTGTCGGGTTGCCTTCGAGGCATGTCCTGGTTCGCAATACTGGGGACGCCTGTTCCAACAGGCGGGATTCGAGCCCAAGATTATTCCCGCTCAATTTGTTAAGCCCTACCTCAAATCGAACAAGAATGACTTCAACGATGCCACCGCCATTGCCGAGGCTGGTAGCAGAGGCACTATGCGCGGTGTCCCGTTGAAATCTCATGAACAGTTGGCATTGCAGGCGACTCATCGCGTCCGTCAGCGTTTCATCGTCGAACGTACCGCTACTGTCAATCAGATGCGAGCGTTGCTGCTGGAATATGGGCTCACCGTGCCAGTCGGCAGAAAAGTCTTCGAGCGCTCTCTGCCGACGATCCTTGAAGATGCCGAGAATGGCTTGCCTGACTTTATCCGCGCCCTGGTATTGCGCCTGAGAGAACGGTGGCAACAGCTGGATATTCAGATTGATGACATGAGCCTCATGCTCGGACAAGCCTCGAGCACATTGAGTTTGTGCCAAAAAATCAGTACCGTCCCCGGCATTGGACCAATTGTCTCAACCGCGTTGATTGCCGCAATTGGCAATGGCTCACAATTCAAGAAAGCCCGCGACCTGTCAGCCTGGTTGGGGCTGGTCCCCAGGCAATATTCAACGGGCGGCAAATCTTCGCTCGGCGGGATCAGTAAGCGTGGCAATAGCTATTTAAGGCAAATGGTTATTCAGGGCGCCAAAGCGCTGAAAATTCATATGAAACGTGACAAATCATCGTTAGGCGAATGGGTCGCCAGGCTAGAGGTCGGCCATCATCACCATGTGGTACTTATCGCCCTGGCCAACAAGATAATGCGAATTTGCAGGAAAGTGCTGACATCCGGCAGGGATTACCAACCGTATCCCAACGCAAGTTCAGCCGTTTAACTGATAGAACTCATACCCGGTTTTGCGAGCCAAAAACAGATGACAGAAGCGTTTACCCCACGACGTTGCAGCCTGGCTAAAAAAGCAGTCTCTCGTGACTGGTAGCTTTATGAGGACGATGACGTGCGGATCCCATCAAGGCCAGAGCCGGAAAACGGCTCACAGACAGGCCGGATAAATTGACGCAAACGACTTCTGGAAATCAGTTCACGCTTGCAGATAAGGAGCAGACCATACATTTTTTAGAATGTCCTT
>NZ_JAPDBM010000086.1:0-1305 GCF_027705265.1 Aeromonas sp. QDB11
AAGACGCTATAAACGCGGGCAGAAAAAAAGTGATCGGCATGATGTTATTGGCTGATCGACATGATGTTATTAGCCACCCCGGACAGGGCGATCACATCATCAATCAAGCTTTGGCCATTCTGGAGAGCCGACAGCGGCATCTGGGCCATGCCTTCACTCAGCCCAAAGCGGCAGCAGACTTCCTTCGGCTCAAGATGGGTGAATACGAGCGGGAAGTGTTCGCCGTCATGCTGCTCGACAATCAGCATCGGCTACTCGATTACCAAGAGCTGTTCTTCGGCACTATCAATGCTGGCACCGTTCACCCCCGTGAGGTGGTCAAGGCGGCTCTCAACAAAAACTCCGCAGCGGTCATTCTGGCCCATAACCATCCCTCTGGTATGGTCGATCCCTCGGATGCCGACAAGGCTGTCACAGCTCGTCTCAAGGAGTTGCTCGAGATGGTTGACGTGCGAGTGCTCGACCACTTTGTGGTGGGACAGCACGACATCGTCTCGTTTGCCGATAGGGGGCTGCTATGACCCCATCCAAACAGCTACAGGCTCTGTTCGACAAGATCATCGGCAGCTACCCCGATGCCACTGCCCTGACCCTCAACTTCCGAAGTCCCGGTTATTCCGCCGACACTGGTGGATACCGTCCGGTCGAAATTCGTCTGGAGAAACGGGCTGGGAGTTGGGGGCTCCTCTATGTGACGGAGTTCTGCTATGTCACCGATGAGCTGACTAAGTCGCTGGATTTCGACTTCGCCGCTGGGGTGTTCTACGACCCCTGGTGTGGAGAACGGCCGTTGGCCACAACCATGGACCTCTACCGGCTCTGGGAGAGGAACTTTCTCACCTATTACCGGATGGAGGTTTACCACTTGGATATTTCCCAAGAGTGACTGTTATGAACGACTTCACGAAAGCCCTGCTGCTCGATGCCTTGAAAGCGGCATTGACGGCATTTGCATCGGTCATCGTCAACGCGATGATGGCTCGCTATATGCCACCACACTTCTACAACATGAATGGAGATGAATACCAATGAAGAAGATGATCCTGAGTTCCTTGGCCCTAGCAGTATTGACCAGTGGCACTCTGTTTATTCACCAGCAACGTAAGGTCAAGAAGGCTGAATTGGCTAAGGTATTGCGGATGCCTGGTAGTACAACACATCATTAAGTCGAACCTGCAACCTACATATGTACTATTCAGATAATTATGAGTCCGTCATGCTGACAGAATGGGGTGGCGTTACCTGCATGGTACATATGTACCATTCAGATCATAACGAGTCCGTTAATTCGTCAGGATGGGGTGG
>NZ_JAPDBM010000086.1:1402-14877 GCF_027705265.1 Aeromonas sp. QDB11
GGATGGGGTGGCGTTACCTGCATGGTACATATGTACCATTCAGATCATAACGAGTCCGTTAATTCGTCAGGATGGGGTGACGCTACCTGCATGGTACATATGTACCATTCAGATAAAAACGAGTCCCTTTGTCATTAGGCTCCTCGGCGAGTAGCTCTAACATATGTAGTAAACAGATATCTCTGGCCCTTTATGGGCACCTAAAAACCCCTGCGGGCCCTCCATCACGGAGCGGCCCGTTTTCATTTGTATCACTGGCACAGGTCAATAGACCAAGGCCATGTGACGCGAGCGAAAACAGCACTTTTTGCCGGTCACATGGGTTCCTTTGGACCTTTTGACTGGTCGCGTCAGTGTACCTTGCCCTATTGACCAGGAGGAGACTATGGCACTGGTGGGATATGCACGTGTCAGCACTGTGGGGCAGAGCCTGGATGCCCAGCTTCAGGCACTGGCCGAGTGCAGCAAGATATTCCAGGAGAAAGTGAGCGGGGCCAAAGATGACCGCCCTCAGCTCTCGTTGATGCTGGATTTTGTTCGTGAGGGAGACGTGGTGATGGTTACCAAGCTGGATCGCTTGGCTCGCAACACTCGTCACCTGTTGGAGATCTCGGAGTACCTGCACGCTAAGCGGGTTGCTCTGAGGATTTTGAATCTGGGTATCGATACCTCGACACCTACCGGAAAACTGATGCTGACCATGATCGGTGCCATCGCCACGTTTGAGCGGGAGCTGATGCTGGAGCGTCAGGCAGAAGGGATTGCAATGGCAAAACAGCGTGGGGTCTACAAAGGTCGCAAGCCGACTGCTATGGCTAAAGGGGAGGAGGTGCTGTCACTTGCTGAACGGGGACTAGCTAAGGCCGAAATCGCACGCCGGACGGGGATCAGTCTCTCCAGCGTGCAGAGGATCTTACGTGGGATGGAGGTAAATTCAATGGAATCATAGGCATGTAGGACAATGTCCACTCTCATGAAAACGGTATCAATCACATAAATATATCTGCAGATTCTTTAGTATTTCTCCTTTGGAGCGGTCTATTGAATCGTTATGAAAATATAGGGAACAAGGAGAAACTGATGACAGTTCGTTCGTGGGTATGCATAGGGGTTTGTCTGGCTCTTTCGGCTTGTGGCGGCGGAGGGGGCAGTGACAGCGATAACACCAACCCTCCGGCCGTTAAATCTTCTATCCAAGGAAAGGCCATCGATGGTTACATCAAGGGTGCCACAGTGTACCTGGACCTGAACTTCAACAAGCGGCTCGACGCAGGCGAACCCAGCGCTGTCACCACAGAGCTCGGCGATTACCGTATGGAGCTTACCGGTGCCCAAGAGCAGTGTGCCGAATACGTGCCTCTGGTTGTGGACGTACCTGTTGGTGCGGTTGACCTTGATACTGGCGTTGTCGAGCAGGCATACCAGATGGTTCTGCCTCCCAAGTTTACCCCGATCTCCAACGATGACCTCCTCCACGTTACTCCGCTGACGACTGTCCTTTGGAGCGATGTGGAAAAGCAGTTGGCCAGCGATGGTGCTCTGACTTGCCAGTCAGTCATGGCCGACCAGCTGAAGCGAGAGAAGATCGCGTTCGAGCTGCGAGAGTCTACCAACCGCGTGATCAAGCACTACAACATCTCAGAAAAGAAGCTGTACGCTGACTACATCGCTTCTGGGGATTCCGAGACTGCTACTTTGGCGATGGAAATCGTCCGAGGTCTGCAGGCATCATTCGGGGAGACTGAAGTATTGAAGAAGCAGCACCCAGATGCGTTCTATGCCTATGTGGACTACCACATCGGTGACAATCGCGACCTAGATAACGCCTACCCCAATGCCTGGTATCGTGAACAGGGTGTCTATTGGGATGATCGTGCAGTTACTCAGTTGGCAAAGGTATCCTCTGACTTCACGCAGGTGATCCGCCAGCTGGCCTACAGCGAGCGTCACTTCCGCAAGACTGCTAGCTACAAGTACGTCAACGAGTACAGTTTCGAGTCTAAAGGTGGGGATGACTCTCCGTATGCCTGTGGTGTGCAAGAGGCTATCGAGCATGTAGCTGGTAACAAACTGTATGAGTTGTCCAACTTGGTGAACTTCCAGGCTAATAGCTTTGAAGAGTGTGCCATCGACAACTTGGTTGATGTGGTAACGCAACGCCATGTAGCCGTAGAGGTCACTAATGGTGACGTTAAGTCCACCGGTGAGTTCATCTACGACCGCCAAGCTGGCAGCTTCCCCTTCCTGAACGACTGGATTGATGTGGCTGATACTATCGATGCCCTCAATATGGCTGATCTGGGGTCTGCTCTGGAACAGCTCCCGTATGGCTTCGAAGACCAGACTATCGAGCCAGATGCCCGTTTCTGGGCGAAGACTCAAGTCACCACAGACACAACCGGGGTGAAAACTGAAGTTCGCTACAACGAGCTCGGTCACTATGTCAAAACCGTCACTCAAGTAGACGGCACCTATACCACCGAGTGTGGTACTGATGGTGTGATATGGGGAACATGCAGCTAATAACAACCCAGGGAGCCCTTGCCGGGCTCCTTTTTAGCAGGTTTTGACTGGGTCAAGCCAGTAGCGGTGCTTGGCTCGGCAACCACGGCACCATGATTGTATCCTGGTTACACCAGCCATCCGTCTGAATCCGAATTCTCCTGCCCGATAGAACACATGAACGCCAGCCTGTTCTGAACAGTTCGGGCAGCTTTTGAGTTTCTGCCCGTTTTGATGGAACACAACTGAATGGTTGAGGGGCTGGCCACAAGAACACTGGTCGGTCATCGATGAACTCACTTCCGGCGGTTGTCGGTTTCTTTGGCTACCCCTTTGAAGGGCTCCCCACCTTGTTTCTGCTCGATAAACTTGCCGCTATCCGTATCGCGTTTCGTCCAGTTCCCATTAACCGGGTTCTGCACTTGGGTACGGTTGTTGACGGAACCTTGTCGATAGCCTTTGCCTGTGTTCGTAGCCATATGTCACCTCGGGTTTAAGTGAGACCCAAAGTTACCATTAGATTTCGTTTTGCTCAATATTGGGTTGATTGTTGAGCTGTTGAGGGAGGGGATGGGGCCTGTAATGAGGTGCTTGCAGTGTGCGGGGGAGGGCGGGTAGGATTGCCCTGTTTGTTACCCATTTAAGCATGTCCACTTGATGTGGATGACCGTACTTCTGGCGGGTTCTCGCTTGTTGAGGTTTCAGAACACTGTGATGGCAATCAGTTCCATCCCCAAGTGCCTGATTTATTTGGGCTCGCATTGATAACTCGTCAACCTGGTCAGGACCGGAAGGTAGCAGCCAAGGCGGGGGACTCGAGTGCCGGGATGTGGCTGGTAGGGCCACCACTTGTTTCTGCAATTCAATAAGTTACAGCTAACCCCCCCCCCTTCAGACCTCTTGGTAATCCACTTTGTGTGGATGGATCAGGAATCTTCATAGTAAATCTCAGGCTCTCTCCGCAAGGTATCTGGTACGACCGCAATGTGACCGTGCTCCCCTGTGGCCGCTGCAAAGACATCAAGACATCTCTCCGTATTCGGAACAAACTCGTCGTATGTGAATAAATAAAGCTGGCTGCGGCCCCGTCGCCCATGATGGTCATGGTGCAACCAGTTACACACAAAAGGGCCTTCTGTGTCAGAAGGCCCTTTGTCATTTATGCAAACAGCAGTTGGGTCAAGTAGCCCATCATGACGGCCATCCCCAGAATGACGGTGAGGAATGCCACAATCATGGGTGTTCTGAACATCGACTTGAGCAGGATCACCTCGGTCAGGCTGGCTCCCGCACTACCGATAATCAGTGCCATCACCGCCCCCATGCCCATTCCTTTGCCCAGCAATACCGATGCCAGAGGGATAACGGCTTCTGCCCGGATATAGAGCGGAATACCCACAACTGCGCTGAACGGGATCGCCAGCGGGTTGTCTGCCCCGGCGTGGGCCGCTATCCATTCGGCGGGGATAAAACCGTAGATAAATGACCCTATCAGCACCCCCAGCAACAAGTAAGGCAGTACCTCTTTGAATTGTTGCCAGGCATCGATACGCGCTTTGGCGAGGGCCGTGGAAATGGCCGGGGCCTGGGTCAGTGCCGCAGTGCCATCTGCGCAACAAGAGAGAGTGGGTGCGGTCTCATCGGGTTGCGCAGTACAGCAGGATGCCTGAGCCTTTAGCGGTTTGACGGACTTGATAGTATTGCTTGCACAGCAGGTGGTTGCACTCACACTAGAAGGTTCACTTGTCGTGGCGCCACAACCGGTGCCGCAGCTACTTTGCTTGGCCTCTTTGGGGTCAATGACATGGCGCTCAAACCCCAGCATGTCCAGCAGCATACTCGCCAGCACCGAAACGCCGGCTGCAATCACGGCATACAGCACCGTCACTTTCCAGCCGAAGGTGGCCCACATCAGGCCGACGATGATCGGGTTAAGCAACGGCGAGACAAACAGGAAGGTCAGGGTTGGCCCAAAACCGGCTTTGGCAGACAACAGTCCGCGCAGCATCGGAATGGTTGAGCAACTGCAAAAGGGCGTCAATGCACCCAGTGCCGCAGAGATTAAGTAGCCCCTTCCTTTTCGTGCTCCCAGCATGGCCTGGATTTTGGCATCGGGGATCTTCTGGCGGATCAAGCTGACCCCGGCACTGATCACCAGAAACAGCACAGAGAGCTCGAAGGCCAGGAACAAAAACATCTGAGATGCATCTGTCAGCATGGTTAACCAGTCATTCATTTTCATACCCTCTTTGGTTTACTATATTTCTAAAATAATCGAAACATTGGGGTGGTCAAGATATTTCTGGTATTATCGAAATATGTTCCATCAAGGAGAGTGATCTATGGAGTTGGAAGAAGTTGCCAAGGCACTGAAAGAGCTGGGTCATCCGACTCGGTTGTTCATTTTCAAGCATTTGGTCAAGGCGGGAGAGCAGGGCCTGCCTGTCGGAGAGTTGCAAAAGCAGCTCGCCATTCCCGCATCGACCCTGAGCCACCACATTGCCGCGCTGGTCTCGGTTGGTCTGGTCAAGCAGAACAGGGAGAGCCGTACTCTGCTGTGCGTCTCTCAATACGAAGTGCTGGAAGAGATCATCGCGTTTTTCCGTGAAGAGTGTTGTGTAAACAGCAACTGTACCTAAATACATCAATAGCAAGGTTTGGGTGGGTTGATTATTTCAACTATTCTTGTATAGTTGTAATCATGAAGTGAATGAGGAGGTTCAAATGAATAAAGATATAGCCACTAAAGTCTTCGAGTCTCTCGCATCCGGTATCCGCCTCGATGTATGGCGTCTGCTGGTCAAGGCAGGGCTGGAGGGGATGGTCGCTGGCCAGCTTGCCAGTGAACTGGATATCGCCCCGAACACTCTTTCATTCCATCTGAAAGCCATGCTGCATGCAGGCCTTGTCTCGGTGGAGCAAGAGGGCCGTTTCTTGCGTTACCGCGCCAATATTCCCCTGATGCTCGACTTGATCGGTTACCTCACCGAGGAGTGCTGCGCCGGTCATCCGGAAGCCTGTGGGGTGATGAGGGCGGAGTCTGGCTGCTCACCCCATGTATTACCTGCGCAGCCATGCTGCAATAAGGAGTAGACCATGAGACTGATACAAGTATTCGACCCGGCCCTGTGTTGCTCCAGCGGCGTCTGTGGCACAGATATTGACCAAAATCTGGTGATCTTCGCTGGCGATGCCGAGTGGCTCAAGCAGCAGGGGGCTTCACTGTTTCGGTTCAATCTGGCGCAGCAACCTCTGGTATTCGCCGAGACCCCGGCAGTGGCTTCCTTTCTGGAACTGTCCGGTGAAGAAGGGCTGCCGGTGACCCTGGTCGATGGCCAAGTGGTACTCACCGGTCGCTATCCCAGCCGCGCTGAACTGATCCGCTATGCAGGACTGGCGCTACCGAAAGCACCAGAAAGTGAGGGTGCCGAAGATGAACAGCCAGCAGCCGAGCCCAACAAAGCCGGTGCCATCAAAGGGATCGTCAAGAGTGGCTGCTGCTCCGGCAGCAGTGGTTGTTGCTAAACGTTACCGCCTTGCTGGCAAGTTCTCTGTTCGGTCAATTGCCTCGTTCTTCCTGATAGGAGTCTCTCATGTCCCCGTTGCTGAACTACTCGTTTCTCAATGATGCGCCCCCGTTTCTCTTTTTCACCGGCAAGGGCGGGGTGGGTAAAACCTCGCTGGCCTGTGCCAGTGCGGTTGCCTTGTGTGACAGTGGCAAGCGGGTACTGCTGGTCAGCACGGATCCGGCATCAAACGTAGGCCAGGTGTTCGACACCCAAATAGGCAACAGCATTACCGCCATCGCGGCAGTCAGTGGGTTGTCAGCACTGGAGATTGACCCGCAAGCCGCTGCAAAGGCTTATCGCGAACGTATCGTTGGCCCGGTGCGCGGCAAATTGCCCGACAGCGTGGTGCGCAGCATTGAAGAGCAGCTCTCCGGTGCCTGCACCACAGAGATTGCCGCCTTTGACGAATTCACCGCGCTCTTGACCGACAGCAGCCTGGTGGGGGAATACGACCACATCGTGTTCGATACGGCACCGACCGGCCACACCATCCGTCTGTTGCAACTGCCGGGGGCATGGAGCGAGTTTCTGGAGCAAGGCAAGGGGGATGCTTCCTGTCTGGGGCCTTTGGCGGGACTGGAAAAACAGCGTAGCCAATACGCAGAGGCTGTTGCGGCCCTCTCAGATGCTGGGAAAACCCGGCTGATCCTGGTCGCCCGGGCGCAAGCCTCAACCTTGCGAGAGGTGGCGCGTACCCATGATGAGCTGGCGACCATTGGTCTTGCCAATCAGCAGTTGGTCATCAATGGCATCTTCCCGCAAAGCGAGCTGGCGGATGACCTCTTGGCGACAGCCGTATGGCAACGTGAGCAGCAGGCGATGGCTGATATGCCAGCGCTGCTGGCAAGGCTGCCACAAGACAAAGTGCCGCTGTTGGCGACCAACCTGGTGGGGGTCGATAGCCTGCGCCAGTTACTGGGTGCAGCACCGGTTACTGGGACTGATGAGGTTGATAGCACAACCACTGAACTACATCCCGGTTTGAAGCAACTGGTCGATGAATTGGCCAGCGATGGCCACGGGCTCATCATGCTGATGGGCAAGGGCGGTGTGGGTAAAACGACCCTGGCTGCGGCAGTGGCCGTTGAGCTCGCCAGTCGGGGGCTACCGGTTCATCTCACTACGTCAGATCCCGCAGCCCATCTGGGAGAGACCCTGGCTGGCGCCTTGCCCAGCCTGGAGGTCAGCCGTATCGATCCCCACGCCGAGACCGAGCGTTACCGGGCTCAGGTGCTGGCCACCAAGGGGGCGAGTCTGGATGCCCAGGGGCGCGCTCTGCTGGAAGAAGATTTGCGTTCCCCCTGTACCGAAGAGATCGCCGTGTTTCAGGCCTTCTCGCGGATCATTCGTGAGGCGGGCAAACGCTTCGTGGTGATGGATACCGCCCCCACTGGCCATACCCTGCTGCTGCTCGATGCGACCGGTGCCTATCACCGGGAGATTGCCCGTCAGATGGGGGGTAAGGGGATGCACTTCACCACCCCCATGATGCAGTTGCAAGACCCGAAACAGACCAAGGTGATGATCGTTACCCTGCCCGAACCCACTCCGGTACAGGAGGCTGCCAACCTGCAAGCCGACCTGCGCCGCGCCGGTATCGAGCCATGGGCCTGGGTGGTCAATCACATGCTGGCCCCAGCCAGCGTCACCTCGCCACTGCTGGCCCAGCGAGCGTATCGCCAGCAGCCCCATATCGACGCGGTCAAGCAGGAGCATGCCAAGCGTTATGCCGTGGTGCCCTTGCAGGCCGTCGAGCCAGTGGGCGTGAAAGCGCTGCAAGCGTTGTGTCACCCTGTCCACAGGGCGGGGTGACATGTACCCGCGCGAGTTTACTGCCAAGGTGCAACCAACAGGGGCATTTGCCCGGGTTGAGTCCTTTGTTTCATCCACCCCTCATGGAGTCTCTTGATGAGTACCAACGCCTGCTGCGATCTGCCCGTCAGCAAAAAAATGAGCTTTCTCGACCGCAATCTGACCCTCTGGATCTTTGTCGCCATGGCCATAGGGGTCGGGATTGGCTATCTGTTCCCTCAGGTGGCCCAGTGGAACGAGGCGATGTCGGTTGGCACCACCAATGTGCCGCTCGCCATCGGCCTTATCCTGATGATGTATCCGCCGCTGGCCAAGGTGAATTACGGCACCATGGGCGCCATGACCCGCGACCGTCAGGCGATAACCCTCTCACTGGTAATGAACTGGTTGGTCGGCCCCATCCTGATGTTTGTCATTGCCCTGACATTCTTGCATGACTACCCGGACTACATGGTGGGCCTGATCCTGATCGGTCTGGCACGCTGCATCGCCATGGTGCTGGTGTGGAACGATCTCGGCGGTGGCAGCAAGGAGTACGGTGCGGGCCTGGTGGCGCTCAACAGCGGTTTTCAGATCCTCACCTACAGCTTCATGGCCTGGTTGTTTATTACCGTACTGCCGCCGCTGTTTGGTTTGCAGGGCTTCGCAGTGGATATCACCATGCTGGATATCGCCGAAAGCGTGCTGATCTATCTTGGCATTCCCTTCCTGGCAGGCTTCCTGAGCCGTCACTATCTGGTCAAGGCGAAAGGGGAGAAGTGGTACACCGAGCGTTTTATTCCGGCTATTTCTCCCATCACCCTGATTGCCTTGCTGGCCACTATCGTGCTGATGTTCAGCCTCAAGGGCGAGATGATCGTCGAGTTACCGATGGATGTGCTGCGGGTTGCCGTGCCTCTGGTGGTCTATTTTGTGCTGATGTTCTTCACCAGCTTCCTGGTTGGCAAGAAGCTGGGGATTCCCTATGACAAGAACGCCTCCATCGCCTTCACTGCTACCGGCAATAACTTCGAGCTGGCCATTGCGGTATCTATCGCCGTGTTCGGGTTGAACTCGGATCAGGCGTTCGCCGGTGTGATCGGCCCGCTGGTGGAGGTGCCGGTCTTGATCGCTCTGGTCAATGTGGCGCTTAGAATGAAACGCAACTATCTCAACGCAGAGGCTTAATCATGAATAACTCCCAGATCACCATTTACCACAACCCGGCGTGTGGCACTTCCCGCAATACGCTGGAGCTTATCCGTAACTCAGGCGTTGAGCCGACCGTTATCCACTATCTGGAGACACCGCCGAACCGTGAGACCCTGGTTGCATTGATTGCTGCCATGGGCATGCCGGTGCGCGACTTGCTGCGCAAGAACGTGCCGCCTTTTGAAGCGTTAGGGCTGGCCGAGGAGAGATTCAGCGATGACCAGCTGATCGATGCCATGCTGGCTCATCCCATTCTGATCAACCGCCCCATCGTGGTGACGCCGCTTGGCACCAAGCTGTGCCGTCCCTCTGAGTTGGTGCTGGATATCCTGCCGAGCCCCCAGCAAGGGGCCTTCACCAAGGAGGATGGGGAGCAGGTAGTGGATGCACAAGGAAAACGCATCAAGTGACCGAGCCAACCGGTGCGCCACCTTGCCTGATGACGGCATGGCAGCAGCATGAACATGAGCTCTATGGGTGGCTGCTCAAGCAATCTGGCAGCCCGATGGATGCCGATGACCTGTTGCAAGAGACCTTCTTGCGGGCAATCCGCCAGCAGGGCAAGTTCTGCGCCATCGAGAATGCCAGGGCTTGGCTGTTTGAAGTCGCCAGACATCTGGTGATTGATAAAAGCCGCAGACAACGCCCGTTGCTGCCACTATCTGACGAGTTGGCTATGCAGCAGGGTGAGCTCGATGCGGTCGATTCCTTGGCGGGCTGTCTACCCAGAGTGCTGGAGAAGCTTGCTCAGGCTGACAGGGATATTCTCAGACACTGTGATTTGGAGGGCATGAAGCAGGCGGATTATGCCGCCCGATACGGTTTGACCCTTGCCGCCGCCAAGTCGCGTCTGTTGCGAGCCAGAGATCGCTTGCGTCAGCAGCTCTCTCTGGACTGCCAGGTCAGGTTGGATAGCTCGGGGCGGGTCTGCTGCTTCACCCCGGTGGTCAAGTAAGCCATGAACGATGCTCAGCAAAAAGGCCAAGGTGTTCTCCTTGGCCTTTTCTTTATTTTTTCTTGGCTTCGGCCAGGTACTCATCCAGGGTTTCTTGGTTGGCTGCCTTGACCGTCATCCCATTGGGGCCAGCCCGATATGGCTGAACTGGTTTGCCATGTTGGCGTCTCTGGGGGAGATGAGTACCGGGCAACCCGATGTTGCGGTTCGTGAGTCAATATTCAGGAGTGAATGATGAGTTCTCTTGGCATTCAGAAAATCAGGGATGATGCAGTCGAGTGGGCATTAACCCATGGTGTCGCCTTTAAAGCTTCGCTCTATTCTGCCGTGCATACCCCGTTTACCCTGACACCTACCCCGATCAGCCGGGGAGACTACCAGCATTTGAAACGTGCGGCTCAGACCTTGAGCAAACTGATCTATGCCGTCTCTGAGGATCATGGTTTTTTATACGATGCCATTCACCCCATCACGGCAGGCGACCCCTTCTTCTCAGCGCTGCTTGGCATGCATCAACAGATCCACTCATCAGCCACCCCGGCACCCCGGCTGCCACTGCTTATCATGCGCAGCGACTTTATGGACGACCAGCGTGATGGCCACAAGCTGGTCGAGTTCAATGGCATCTCCGCTGGCATGGGGCCATTTGGTCAGCGAATACATGAACTGCACCACTATCTACAGCGGCAATGGCCTGCTGAATATGAGCAGTTGTCACCCGAGGCGATGGGTGAACTTGTCGGCAATGACGCCATTGAAGGGTTGTCAGCTGGCATTGCCGAGGCCACTTTCAAGATCAAGCAGGAGTTTGGCGACCCTGGCCCGGCAAGGTTTTTGATGATAGTGCAGGAGCATGAAAACAATGTGTTTGATCAACACCTGCTTGAGCTGGCACTCCAGCGCAAAGGGATTGAGACCCGGCGCAGAACCTTTCGTGAACTGCATAATCAGCTGAGCACGGGCGCCAACAACCGGTTGATCCTTGATGGCGTTGGCTCTCTCGATACTGTCTATCTGCGGGCCGGATACCAATATTCGGATTATGAGGCAGCCGATCTCAACGAGCAGAGATGCTGTCAGGCGCTGATGGCGACCCGTGTGTTGATTGAGCGACACAGAGTCGCCGTCAATGCCACTGTCGCTCAGCAATTGGCGACCAGCAAGCGAGTACAAATGCTGCTATCTCGTCTGGGAGAAGAGGGGTTCGCTGCATTTGGCCTGACCTCGCAAGAGGCCGATACCGTGAGAGGTGTTCTGGGTGAGATGCATCCTGTTACCCCTGAGAGCATCCACTTTGTAAAAGCAGCGCCCTCCGATAGCTGGGTACTTAAAAACCAAGGGGAAGGGGGTGGGCATTGTCTGTTTGGGGCGGACATCCCGACAAAATTGGCAACGCTTGACCCACTCCAATATCAAGCCTGGTCACTGATGCGCCGCTTACATCCCGTTCCCAGAGCCATGTCAGCCTGGATAGTGCGTAGAGGAGAGCTGCATCGGGTGACGGATTTGATCAGTGAGCTGGGGATATTCACTGTTCAGAGCGATGACCATCCTGCCAGCGCGGCGCAGAGTTTTGCGGGATATCTCATTCGTAGCAAATCGGCCAAATCAACAGAAGGCGGCGTTCATAGCGGGCAAGGTGTCCTTGACTCGCTGGTATTCAGTGATTGATGGAGCAGAGTGCAGGGCTCAAACCATGAGATCACTGCGCTAGCAAAAAAAGACGGAAAATATGCGCATCCTTTGCGGACATGCAACGTCTTCTGGATAACACCGATGTTGATGGAGCCATTATGTTTCAGATTTTCACCGATCTTGCCAGCTGGCTGGTCTATCAGCAGTTGGGCCTGAGCCCACAAACCAAGCTGGGGGATGCGCTGCATTTCTTCGTGGAGGATGTGAGCAAGATCTTTGCCCTGCTGCTGGTGATGATATACATCGTGGCCATGCTGCGGGCCTCCCTGAATGTCGAACGGGTGAGGGACTATCTGGCAGGCAAGCACAGAGGGTTGGGCTATCTTCTCGGCTCCGGCTTTGGAGCCATCACCCCCTTCTGCTCCTGTTCCAGTATCCCGGTGTTCCTCGGCTTCACTTCAGCCGGTATCCCGCTCGGGATCACCATGGCCTTTCTCATTACCTCACCGCTTATCAACGAAGTGGCCGTCCTGTTGCTGGTCAGTCTGCTGGGCTGGAGGTTCACCCTGATTTACGTAGTGGTCGGCATGGCGGTTGGCATGCTGGGTGGGGCCTTTCTGGACAAGATCAAGGCCGAGCGCTGGCTGGCCGATTTTGCCGCCGAGGCCCTCAAGCAAGGGCAGCATCAGCAAGGCGATACCGTCCAGCTGCATGCCGATGCCCCGAGCCTCTCGCTGGCCAAGCGCCATGCCTTTGCCAAAGAGGAAACCCTCACCATCTTCAAACGGGTGTGGCTCTGGGTCATTGTCGGTGTGGGGCTCGGTGCCGCGCTTCATGGCTTTGTCCCTGATGGCTGGATTGCCTCACACCTTGGTGCCGGTCAATGGTGGTCAGTTCCGGCTGCCGTGCTGATCGGCATTCCCCTCTATTCCAATGCGACCGGGGTGATCCCGGTAATGGAGAGCCTGATCGTCAATGGTTTGCCCATCGGCACCACACTGGCATTTTGCATGAGCACGGTGGCGGCCAGTTTTCCTGAATTTATTCTGCTCAAACAAGTGATGAAGTGGCCATTGCTGGGCACCTTGCTGCTGGTGCTGCTGGTCTCCTTCACGCTGGTTGGGTGGGTGTTTAACTTCGTATCGCCGTTAATTTCTTGATGAGGAGTATGAGATGAAACAGGTAAAAGTGTTGGGCATGGGCTGCGCTAACTGCAAGAACACCGTTCAACTGATCCAGCAGGTGGTGGATGAGCTGGGGGTCGAGATCCAGCTTGAGAAAGTCGAGTCATTGCCCGAGATCATGAAGTACAAGGTGATGTCTACGCCAGCTGTCGTCATCGATGACAAGGTGGTACATGCAGGTGGGATCCCGGCCAGAGAGGCAGTGCAAAGCTGGTTTTAAATAGGCAAAAAACAGGTGTTCAGGGAGGCAGCATGGCCTCCCTTTTTTTTAAATAAATTGTTTTTAATCAAGTTGTTATAAACACCCTGGCGGTGTCTGTGAATGATGTCCCTTGGCTGCACCTGGCTATGCGTTTTCACAAGCACGAGGAACGCTAGGGGCGGTGCGCGTTTCATTGATCCCCATCGAATGCAGGTACTCACACATACATTAAGGTTTTTGCGTATTTCTTTGATCATACCCACATCATCATCATTGGTATGGGCCTATGGTTTTTGGATAACTCACCGAGATGAAGGAGTATCCGTATCATGATGCAAACTCATGAAATGAATCGCCCCCAGTTCCCTAGACACCTCACAGCCTTAAAATGAGGCAACTATTGGAGGTGTTATGACCCGTCAGCG
>NZ_JAPDBM010000087.1:0-14050 GCF_027705265.1 Aeromonas sp. QDB11
TTGCGATTAAATCAGATCACAAACGAAGCCTTTTTTCTATCTATTTCAATTGGTTGTAGCTAAAGATCCTGTACATGTACATGAACAACGACCCAACATTGATACCCGGATGAGCACGGTAGCCATAATGAGGTATTGTGGAGAGGAGAACAAGAGGGTCTTCAGTGCGAATAGCTACTAAGCGTACTTGGGCCAGCGTGAAATAAGATTACCGAAATGCCGTTGATATCCATGGTGTCCTGCTAGTCTTGCCATCATCATTTTCACGGTAAACGGACGATTACGCTGCGCTAATCGTCCCTACATTATGTGGCTTATTGTTACCTCCCCCTCATCCCCGGCCCTTCTCCCCTTGTTTGTGATCAAGAGTGGGAGAAGGGAGCAGATATGCTCCGCTGGTTGTGTGTTGGCTCTGTGGTGCGGGTGAATATGAGTAGCGTGGAATTGGCACGGGCCATCCCCTCTCCCTCGGGAGAGGGCTAGGGTGAGGGGCAGCTATCTGTGTTGTAGGTTCGAATAGCGCAGCGTATTCGGACGTTCGCGAATAGGAGGTGGCCGCCGATTTTCCCGGACTTTCCCCAGACTTCACCTTCTCTTCACAGAACCTCATTTTCCCCTCACAAATCCCCCGTATCTTCTGCCCACTGCTTAAAAGGCCCTGCTTGCCACAGGGGTGGCGAGGGGCCGGTTGGAGTGAGGGAGCAAGATGATGAAAGGTTGGATAAAGTGCACATTGGCCGGGGCCGTGGTGCTGATGGCGAGTTTCTGGGGTGGCAGCGTGCGGGCGGCGGGGATCTCCCTCAAGCAGGTAAGCGGCCCGGTTTATGTTGTTGAAGATAACTACTACGTAAAGGAAAACTCCATGGTCTATTTCGGGGCCAAGGGGGTGACTGTGGTGGGGGCGACCTGGACGCCGGATACCGCCCGCGAGCTGCACAAGCTGATCAAACGGGTCAGCAGCAAGCCGGTGCTGGAGGTGATCAACACCAACTACCACACCGATCGGGCGGGCGGTAACGCCTACTGGAAGTCCATCGGGGCCAAGGTGGTGGCGACGCGCCAGACCTGGGATCTGATGAAGAGCGATTGGGCCGAGATTGTCGCCTTTACCCGCAAGGGGCTGCCGGAGTATCCGGATCTGCCGCTGGTGCTGCCCAACGTGGTGCACGATGGTGACTTCACGCTGCAAGAGGGCAAGGTGCGCGCCTTCTTCGCGGGCCCGGCCCACACGCCAGACGGCATCTTTGTCTACTTCCCCGACGAGCAGGTGCTCTATGGCAACTGCATCCTCAAGGAGAAGCTGGGCAACCTGAGCTTTGCCAATGTGAAGGCCTATCCGCAGACCATCGAACGGCTCAAAGCGATGAAGCTGCCGATCAAGACGGTGATCGGCGGCCACGACTCCCCGCTGCACGGCCCCGAGCTGATTGATCACTATGAAGCGCTGATCAAGGCGGCGCCGCAGTCATAACCGCCGCATGACAGACCGCCTGCAAGCCTTGCCATTGCTGCACTCTGCGCCATAACGGCCCACTACAAAACGCCCGCTTTCAGGAAATAAGTGGGCGTTTTTCTGTTGCGGCTTTTCTGCGGCCGCTTATTGCGGGCGTTGGCACGGCGAGATTAAGGCTGTTCAAGGCGGGTGGGCTTTCATAAGATGGCCTTCTCTCTTTTCCCTGAAAGTTATCCATTTTCGTTATGCAATACGCCTCTCTCGCGCGCCTCAAGCAGGCCTTTATCACCGGGATGTGGGCCTCGCTGGTCAGCATCGTTATCGGCTTCGCCTTCAAGGTGTGGCTGGCGCAGTGGGTCGCCAAGGGGGAGCTGGCGCTGTTCAACAGCGTGGTGGACCTCATCTCCCTCTCCTTTATCCTGATGACAGGTTTTCGCTCCTCCATGGTGGTGAGCTACTCCCAGACCAAAAACGATCGGGACATCATCAATATCTTCCGCTACTTCCTCATCGGCATCGTGCTGCTCACCTGGGGGACGGTGATCCCCTATATCAAGCACGGGCTCCATATCCGGGTGGAGTATCTGCAACTGGTGGGGGTGATCTTCGGGCTGGGGCTCAAGGTCTACTTCACCAATCTGGTGGCCATGTACCGGATGTATGCGCTCTCCAACCGGGTCACCTGGCTGGAGCCGCTGGCCAATGGCCTGCTGTTTATGGCCTGTTACTTTGGGCTCGGGATGGCTGCGCTCCCTTCGCTCTTCTACGGGCTGACCTTCTCCTCGCTCGCCATCGCCGGTTATATGTATGTCTCGCGGCGTCGGGCTATCGCCACCAAGCCGCTGGCCAAAGTGGCGCTCGGCCCCGAGATGGTGAGCTATGTGAAGAAGAGCTTTACCGCCTCGCTGGAGGCGGGGGCCAGCATCCTGATGATTTACATCACCGTGCTGCTCACCATCCGCCACTTCAGCATCGACGAGCTGGGGGATTTTCAGGTGGTGGTGCGCCCCATCTTCACCTATATGACCACTCTGTTTGTCTTCCCCATCTACCGCTTTGTGCTGCCGGAGCTGGCGGTCAATCTGCGCAACGGCGATCACCGCCAGATCAGGATGATCCGCCGCTGGATCTTCCGTCTCTCCGCCATCGTCAGTCTGGTGTTCTTTGTGCTGATGCTGCTGGCGGGCAAGCTACTGGTGTTGCTGCTGTTCCCCGTCGACTATGTGGGCGCCGTGCCCGTGCTGTTCCACTTCTCCATCTTCTTTATCTTCATGATGCTCAACGGCTATCAGCTCGCCTATATCAAGGCCCATGGCCACTTTACCCAGAGCCTGCTGATCCGGCTGGCGGGCATAGTGGCGCTGGTGGCGGCCTACTATCTGGTAGCCCGCTTCACCACCAATGTGGTGGCCATTATCGTGGCACTCGGCCTCGGCTATATGGCGATGTTTATTCTCTCCACCCTGGCGGAGCGGCAGATCCTGAAATCCCTGCCATTGGTGCTGGCGACCCGCTAGGTGTTCAGTCGCCAAGGGTGGCGCTGGTCTGTATTGGATAATAAAAAACGCCCATTCGGGCGTTTTTTGTTGGTGGGATTGAGGTGGCTTAACGCTTGCCCTTGCCACTCTTGTTACCGCTTAGGGCCTGTTTTCTGGCTCTCTGTTTCTGGGCGGCCTTGCCGTTGCGGCGCGGCTCGGGTTCGAAGCGGGTGAGGTCTGGCTCAAAGCCCGGGAACCACTGCTGGGGCAATCGTGTGTCGAGCACGGCTTCCACCTTCTCCAAGAGCGGCGCATCTTCCGGGCTGAACAATGTGATGGCCAGCCCCTTGTTGCCGGCGCGGCCGGTGCGACCGATGCGGTGGACGTAATCTTCGGCCACAAAGGGGAACTCCAGGTTAATCACGTAGTTGAGATCCAAGATATCGAGGCCGCGGGCCGCCACATCGGTGGCGACCAGCGCCTGCAGGGTGCCGGCGCGAAACTCAAGCAGTACCTTCTCCCGCGCCCCTTGCGACAGATCGCCGTGGAAGGCGAGCGCATTGATGCCCGCCTTGCCGAGCTGCTGGGCCAGCTTGTCGGCCCCTTGGCGGGTACGGCTGAAGATAAGTGCGGGCGCCCAGTCCTTCACCTTGATCATGTATTCCACCAACGCCAGCTTGCGCTCGCCATCCACCGCATAGACCCGCTGCTCCACCTCGGCCGCCGTTGTGTTGCGCGGCGCCACTTCAATCAGTTCGGGGTCGCGCAGCAATACGCGGCTCAAGGCAAACAGGTTGTCGTCGCAGGTGGCCGAAAAGAGCAGGGTCTGACGATCCGCAGGGATCTGTTTCAGCAGGGCCTTGATCTCGTCCATAAAGCCCATGTCGAGCATGCGGTCCGCCTCGTCAAACACCAGATGGCGGAGGCTATCAAGGCTCAAGGCCCCCTGCCGCAGATGGTCGAGCAGGCGGCCCGGGGTGGCGATCAGCAGATCCACCCCGGCTTGAAGCGCGTCGACCTGCGCCGCGATACTCACCCCGCCATAGACCAGCGTGCTGGTGAGGCCGGTGCCTTGCCCGTAACGCGCCACACTCTCGGCGACCTGCACCGCCAGCTCGCGGGTCGGCACCAGTACCAGTGCGCGGATCGGGCGTGGGGATTCTGCTTGCGGCTGCGCCAGCAACTGCTCCAGCAGCGGCAGCACAAAGGCGGCGGTCTTGCCGGTGCCGGTCTGGGCGCCAGCCATCAGATCCCGCCCCGCCAGAATGACCGGGATGGCGCGAGCCTGAATGGGGGTGGGCGCGGCATAGCCGAGTTCGCTCAGGGTCTGCTGCAGATGGGGGGAGAGGGCCAGTTCGGCAAAGGAGGCAATGGACATAGAAGGCACCAGTAGGGGGTTATCGCGGCCAGCGGCCACAACGACACAATCATCGTGGCCGCGATGGTAACAGAAGCAGGGGGATCGGCAGAAGGCGGCTATGCCTCTGCGTCGTCCGGCAACGGGCGGATCAGCCGGATCGTTTTACCCTTGTAGCAGGCGATGTTGTGTTTGCCATGCTGTTTGACGTGGTAGAGCAGCTCGTCGGCCAGATGCACCGCCTCGGTGACGGTGAGGTAGTCGCGAATGCGGATCACCCCGGCGGAGAAGGTGATGGGGGCTGGCAACTCGGGGATCTGCAAGGGGGCGTTTAACAGCCGCTCGGCCGAATGGATCATCATCTCGTCATCCTCCATCCCCTGAAACAGCACGATAAACTCCTCGCCGCCCCAGCGGATGGCGGTATCGATCTTGCGAATGCTGACCTTGAGGTGGCGGGCAAAGGCGATGAGTGCGGCATCGCCAATGCTATGACCATGCAGATCATTGATCGACTTGAAGTTGTCGATATCGAGGATCATCAGGTAGTCGTGCTCGTGCAGCAGCCTCTGGGTGAGAATGTCCCGCCGTGGCAAGCGGGTCAGGTGATCGGTATGGGCCAGGGTGCGCAGCCGCTGATAGATCTGCTTCCATGCCACCATCACCAGCAAAATGATGATGAGATAGATCTTGAACGCGGGGCCGTGAAAGGCCAGCTGGATGAAATCGAGCCAGGAGTAGGACCACCTCAGATAGAGATCTTCCCCTGCCTTGGTGCGCATAAAGGGTTTGCTCAGGCAGATCTGCCAGGGGAGGCAGGGCTCGGCAGCCTCAAACGAGATATCTGTACGGGTCGGATTGACGGTATCGAAGGGGTGCAGCACATCCCGAAACGCCTCATCGACGGCGATGTCGATGCTAAGCAGCCCGTACTTGTAGCCGCCGCGCCCCGACTGATGAATGAAGGGGAAGCTCATCACTATGGTCTTGCGCATGCTGAAGCTGTCGATACCGATATCGGAGACAAAGGCCTCATCGGAGCTGCAGAAGGGGCGGCCGGGTGCAAAGCTGGCGCAACCGAAGTAGTGATACCAGGCGGGCAGTGTCATCAGATCCAGATTGATCGGCGCCAGTCTGGCGGGCAGCAGCTTGTTGTCGGCCACCATGCCGATCAGCCGGTAGTCATTCCAGATGGTGTAGATGTTGATCACCTCCGGATAGGAGAGGGCATAACGAAAGGTGTTGAGGAGATTGGCGGCCGGGTATTGCAGCGGCACATCGGCAAAGCGGTGCTTGCTTCTCAGGTCGTAGCCATAGAGGTAGTTGGTGTTCGACTCGTTGCGAACGAGGTGGGCGGGAGTCTCCAGCGACCGCTGGTAGGCGAGATAGCTGGTGATGTTCTCCACCTCGAGGATCTTGGCCCGCTGGTAGAACACGTCGAACACGTTCTTCTGCTTGGCGGTGATGAGGTCCATGTCGTGGCGCAGGCTCTGATAGGTGTAATAGAACACGCAGCCCAATCCGGTCAGTATTAGCAGGGTTACCCCCAGCAGCGTCAGTTTGGGGTGTTCGATTCTAACCTTATGCCAAGCCATGGCGAGGGGCGCCTCCAGAGTGAAAAGGGTGTGATATTGCTGGCAGGTCGCCAGATTAGCTGGAGTATACGTCAAAGCAAGTCCGGGAGAGTCCGCCGCTGCCGTTCATCGCCGACAGCGGGGTGGTAGCCGGCAATGAGCGGATAGTTGCTCCCGAGGGGATACGCTGGTGAGCGGCGGCGTAGTCAGCTATTCGACGATCAGCACGCTCTCGCTGGCCAGATGGTGCAGCCACTCTCTGGCGATCAGCAGCACGGCAGCAAAGCACTCATCACGCGGCAGCAAGCTGGTGGCGAGGGGATCCCCTTCCGCCATGGCGGCGAGCTGGCCGAACGCCTGCTCCACCAGATCCCGGTCGAGCTGGTTGTCCCCCAGCACTTCGGCCAGTGACGGCTGGCTGCGCAGGGTCAGCTGCAAGCCGGGCGGGATCTGCGGGGCGATGCGCATCAGCTCATCTTCCACCACCATGATGGCCCGCTCCAGTTCGAGCGGGGTGGGCGGCGCATGGCGAAACGGTCCGGGCTGGATGGCGTGGGTGCCAAAGGCCAGCGGGTAGTGTGAGGGGGCCCCATCTGGCTGGCTAAGCCAGACCTGACTGCTCTGTTCACCAATCTCCAGCAGCAGGGTCATCATCTCGGGTACGGGTTGTGTCATGGTGCCGGGCTCCTGTATTGTAAACGTTTTCCCATTCTGCCTTTGATACCCCCGCTGTCGCCGTTTGGCGAGCACAATTTCTGCGAGTCGCCCCTCACTTTGGTGCAAACTCCTTGCAAAAAAATCTATCAATGGCAGTCTAGATGTCTAAATGGCTGTTGCCGTTTCGTTATCCTCAGATGATTCAGGAGTTCAGATATGGATATTCGCACCGCTCCCCGCGCCATCGCGCTCGCTCTCATGCTGGCCAGCGGCATCGCCGCCGCCAACGAAGCGCTGGTGATCCAGACCGATTTCGGCCTCAAAGATGGCGCCGTGTCGGCCATGAAAGGGGTCGCCTTCGGGGTGGATCGCACCCTGCCGCTCTATGATCTGACCCACGAGATCCCGGCTTACAACATCTGGGAAGCCTCCTACCGCCTCTACCAGACCCTGCAGTATTGGCCCAAGGGCACCGTGTTTGTCAGCGTGGTGGATCCCGGCGTGGGCACCGATCGCCACTCGGTGGTGCTCAAGACCAAGAGCGGCCACTACATCGTCACCCCGGACAATGGCACGTTGACTCTGGTAGCCGAGCACTTCGGCATCGAGGCAGTGCGCCAGATTGACGAGAAGCGCAATCGCCTCAAGGGCTCCGAGAAGTCCTACACCTTCCACGGCCGCGATGTGTACGCCTACACCGGTGCACGGCTCGCCTCCGGCGCTATCAGCTATGAGCAGGTCGGCCCGCTGCTGCCCGCCGAGGTCGTGAAGATCCCCTATCAGCCTGCGGTAGCCGAGAAGGATGGTACCCTCAAAGGCACCATCCCGATCCTCGATGTGCAGTACGGCAACGTCTGGACCAATATCGACGATGCGCTGCTGACCAAAGTGGGGATCAACAAGGGGGATAACGCCTGCATCAAGATCAGCGAAGGGGATGCGGTCAAATATGACGGCAAGGCACCCTACGTCAGCAGCTTCGGCGATGTGCCGGAAGGCCAGCCGCTGGTCTACCTCAACAGTCTGCTGCAGGTGTCGGTGGCGTTAAACATGGACAGCTTCGCCGCCAAGCATCAGGTGCAATCCGGCGCCAACTGGCATATCAGCCTGAAGAAGTGCTCCTGAAGATTGTCGGGCTTTCGACAAGCGGGTTTGAAGCAAGCGAGGGCAGCCAAAGAGGCTGCCCTCTCTCATTGGCTGATAAGGAGTTGCTGTCAAAAAGCATATTAATTGAATGCAATTGATAATGATTGGTATTTGGTTGGATAATCGCGCACTTGTCTGACCACCTAACCATAACGAATGAAAACCAGCCTTTTACTGCTCAGCCTGCTGGCCCTGACCGCATGCAATGACAATCACAGCAATACGTCGGTGGCCCCCTCACCCGAGGTGACCCCGCCGGTCGTCAAGCCGACTGAACCGCCCATCACGCCACCCATAGTACCGACAGCGACTCATACCCGGGTGCCCCTGACCATAGAGGTCAATGTGGCGGATCGGCTGGGGGCGGGTGCACAGCTCGAGGTGAAACAGGTCGCCACCGGGATCCGCGTGCAACAGGCCATCGAACCGGGCCAGCTTGTCAGCATCACCTTGCCAGCAGGTCTGCAACTGGATCAGCCGCTGGAGCTGCTCGGTAGCGACGAGGGCTATCTGCTGCGTGCGGTATCGGTGCGGGTGGTGGATCTCTCGGCCGGGATCACTCTGGCGCGCCGCAACAGCGTGCCGCGGCTGGGATTGAACGAGGAGGAGACTGCGCTCTTCCTGCTGGCGGATCAGAGCGGAGATGGTTCCCTCAGTCAGGCCGAGTGGGGCAGGGCAGAGGAGATCCGCGTGCAGCAACAGGCAGCCATTGAGGATTACGCGGCCTTCCTGCTGGCCCAGCGCCAGCCGGGCGCCGTGCTCGACTATGCCGATAGCTGGCAGATGCTGCTGGCCCTGCGCGATGACAAGCAGGCGCGTAGCTGGTATCAGCGCAGCAACAGCGTCCAGATCCAGTCCGCTCGCACCCAGCTCTATCCCGCCAATCCCAGCCAGCCGGACGAGCCGGAGACGGCGGATCTGCTGCGCCTCGATGAGCAGGGCCAGCTGGTGGTGCGCGGCCCCTGGCAGTGCCTGCACGATGTGCGCACAGTCAGCGGGGTCAAGGGCAGCCAGTACTGGCTTTATGGCAGTGACACCAGTGCGTTGACGGTTGCCAGCCAAGCACAACTGGCGGCGGTGCCGAGCGGTTGTGGCCGCAGCGACTGGCGCCTGCCGACCCTCACCGAGTTCGAGCGATTGCTGAGCAGTGACAAGTCGGCATGGCGTTACCCCAATACCTTTGCCGTCCCCCTGCCCACCCAGCTCTGGCTGCAGGATGGTGCGGGTCAGCCCCGTCTCTATCAGCTGGCGACCCGAATCTGGCTGGATGAGGGAGAGGGCAGTCTGCTCTGGTATGCGCTGGCACCCTATCCGGTGCGACCCTCCGTGGTACGCGACAGCAGCAAGCCGGACATGGCGGCCCTGCGCGCCCAATACAGCGGTTCATCGGCCCAATGGCCTGCCGCCCGGGTGGATGACGGGGTGGAATGGCAGGAGCTGGGGCTGCTGCCGGCGGTTCCTTTCCCGGCCGACAACCCCTATAGCCGGGCCAAGGTAGTGCTGGGTCAACAGCTCTTCTTCGACAAGCAGCTTTCCAAGGGGCGGGACATCAGCTGTGCCAGTTGCCACGATCCGCAAAAGGGGTGGAGCGACGGCCTGAGCGTATCGGTCGGTCATCTGGGCCAGAAGGGTAATCGCAACGCCCCCTCCATCCTCAACAGCGCCTTCAGCTCGACCCAGTTTTGGGACGGGCGGGTCGCCACGCTGGAGGAGCAGTCGCTTCACCCGATCCAGAACCCCATCGAAATGGCGCTGAGTCATGACGAGCTGCTGGCTCGCTTGCAGGCCAGCCCCGACTATCAGGCTGCTTTTGCCACCGCCTTTGGCGATCAGGGGATCACGCTGGAGCGGATCGCCAAGGCGATCGCCACCTTCGAGCGCACCATCATTAGCCGCGACAGCGATTTTGAGCGCTTCGTCAAAGGGGATAGTCAGGCTATCAGTGACAAGGCGCTGTGGGGGATGCACCTCTACCGCACCGATGGCCGCTGCATGAATTGCCACTCCGGCCCGCTGCTGAGTCAGCACGGGTTCGAGAGCGTGGGGCTCACCTATTACGGTCGTGGCAAGCTGGAAGATCGCGGTCGCTTCCTGCAGACCCGTGACAAGGCAGATATCGGTCGCTTCAAGACCCCCAGCTTGCGGGACGTCGCCTTTACCGGCCCCTATATGCACAACGGCATCTTCCCGATCCTGGCCCAGCGTATCGGCGGCTCGGTGCAGGGGGTGGTGGCCATGTACAACTTTGGCGTGACCAAGTGGAGCAGCGGGGTCGGCTTCCCGACCGGTGCGGATCAATACGATCCCTTCTTCCCCAAAGCCTCCGATCACCTGCATGCCCTTGGCCTCAGCAATGACGAGCTGGATGCCATCGGCGAGTTTTTGCGCAGTGCCTCGGCCGAGCCGCGTCGCACCCCGGCCACGGTCGCTGAGCTGGGGGTGAGTGAGGCGGATGATCCGACCCCGGTGGGGGCGGTGATCACCGGATTGGCGGTGCTGCCTACCCAGCCTCAGTTGGAAGTGGGGCGCTCACTCCCTCTGCAACTGCAGTGGCAACTGAGCGATGGCTCTCTCGGCCTGCTCGGTGCGCCTGTTGAGTGGCGCAGCGAACAGCCGGAGTTCGCCACCGTGAGTCCGCAGGGCGAGGTACGCGGTGTGGCGGTCGGTACGGCACGACTGGTGGTGACCACGGCTCGTCACACGTTGACCGTAACGGTGCAGGTGGTCGATGCCCAGCCCGATTTTGCCCGGGGCTGCCGTCAACCCGAGCTGGTGGCGGGCAAGCTGGTCTTTGTCTGCCAGTTGACCAAGGACGAGGCGGAGCGTCTGTCCATCTCCTATGACGGTGTGAGCAGTGACAGCGATGGTGACTACAATCCCTTCCCGCTGGAGTATGTGACCATGGGTCAGGCGCGGGCGCGGGATTACTGCCAGCAGCTGGTGGCACGTGGTCATGATGACTGGCGTCTGCCAACCCGGGCCGAGCTGGAGGCACTGTTTGCCGCCTACAACAAGGATGGCGCGACGGATCAGTTGCTTCAGCAGCAGGGGTGGCCGCTCTACAACCGCTACTGGAGCAGCGATGCGACTGCCAATGACGATGGTGAGCTGCCGCTGCTAGATCTGAGCACTGGCGACCCGCTGTGGGATCTGGTGGATGAGGCTCATGCCGCCACCTGCGTCAGGGCCATCTAGCCTTCATAGATAGTCAGATGAAAAACGGGCGCCTCGGCGCCCGTTTTGTTCTCTGGAAATAAAGAGGGATCAGAACTCGTTGGAGAGCGCCTTGTACCCTTTGACCAGATCGATATTGGTGTGAGCTACGTCTTCGGAGAATTCGGCAGCATCGACCGAAACCCGCGGAATATGGGTCAGATCGCTCTGCTGGTTGATGCGGGTGGTGGAGGGGACGTAGAACTCCGGCGGCAGATCGCAACCATCGATCACCGAGTTGTGGCGCACCACGGCACCGTCGCCGATATGGCAGTTGAACAGCACGCTGTTGAAACCGATAAAGACCCGGTTCCCCACTTCGCACGGCCCGTGGACGATGGAGCGGTGGGCGATGGAGGTGTACTCGCCGATGGTGACGGCGGCGCCGGATTTGGAGTGGATCACCACGCCATCCTGGATGTTGGAGTTGGCGCCGATGACGATGGGCTCCATCTCGCCGTTAGCATCCACCTCGTCGGCGCGGATCACCGCATAGGGGCCGACAAAGACATTCTCTTTGATGATCACCTTGCCGCAGATGATGGCGGTCTTGTCGATATAGGCGGATTCGTCGATGACAGGCAGATGGCCGGAGGGATTCTTGCGGATCATGTTACATCCTGTGGTTGCCAAGAGGATTATCTGGTGGTGGGCGAGGAGCCTACCGGTCGGTCAGCTTACCCCTGCTCGCCCTCTGGTGAAACCCCTGACTGGTCTGACCCTTGTCGCGCACCGTCTCGGCATGGCTGTTTCCCGCCGCCAGAATATGGGAGCATGTCTGTCATCCCGAGTCGCGTTAGATGGACATATATAGATGAAGAAGATGATTGCCCTGTTGGCGGGTGGTTTGTTGCTCTCCTCGGCCGTGCAGGCCAAAGGGGAGGCGGGGGAGTTTGACTATTACGCCATGGCGCTCTCCTGGTCGCCCGAGCATTGTGCCGTCAAACCGGCGGATCGGGACCAGTGTTCCCGCAAGCTGGGCTTTGTGCTGCACGGTCTCTGGCCCCAGTACGATCGCGGTTACCCCAGCAACTGCACCCGCGAACGGCTCGATCCCGATATGGAGAGCGAGTTTGCCGACCTCTACCCCAGCCGTTTTCTCTATCGCCATGAGTGGGAGAAGCACGGCACTTGCTCCGGGCTGAGCCAGCAGGCCTTCCATCAGCTGGCGAGCGATTTGCGCCTGAAGGTGAAGATCCCGGCGGTCTATCAATCGCCGGAAGAGCCGCTGCGCAAAACCAGCTTCCAGCTCAAGGCCGATCTGGCGAGCGTCAACGAGTGGCTGGCACCCGACAACATCACGGTGGCCTGCGCCGATGGTGGCCGCTTCCTGCGGGAGATCTACATCTGCGTCAATAAAGAGGGGGCGGATGCGGTCACCTGTTCCGCCGAGATGCAAAAGCGCGAGCGCCGCTCCTGCGGTCAGCCGGATTTCCTGCTGCGCAGCGTGCGTTAAGCCTCCACTCTCTTCATCAGGCCCCTTGCGGGCCTGATGTGTAACCAAGGTTATCGGAAAGGAGTCTGACAGATGGATGGCAACAACCGGTTTGGCCCGACAGAGCGGGCCCTGCTGCTCGGCGTGAAAGGAGTGGGGCCGACCGTTATCGTGCGGCTCGAACAACTTGGCTACCATACCCTGGCCGGATTAGCCGAGGCCGATACTACCCATATCGTCCAGCTGGTGGCCAGCATGCTGGGCTCGACTTGCTGGCAGAATAGCCCGCAGGCGCGCAGTGCCATCGACGGCGCCATTGCGCTGGCCCGCGCACATCTGGCGACGGACGCGACAAACGGGGTGAATGGATGAGCCTCTTTACCGAACTGGGAATGCGTTATCCCATCATTCAGGCGCCGATGGCCGGTGTGCAGGGCAGCGATCTGGCGCTGGCCGTGACCCGTGCGGGTGGCTTGGGCTCCTTGCCTGCCGCCATGCTCACGCCAGCGGAGCTGCGCAGCGAACTGGGGCGTCTTGCCCAAAGTGGCCTTGGGCCATTTAACATCAACTTCTTTTGCCATCAGCAACGGGAGCCGGATCCCGTTGCATTGGCCCGCTGGCAGCAGCGCCTTGCCCCCTACTATGCCGAGTTCGGCGTGCAGCCCCCAGCCGTTACGACGGCGCCAAGCCGAGCCCCTTTCAATGAGGAGCATGCTGCCATGGTGGCCGAGTTCAGACCGGCGGTGGTCAGCTTTCACTTCGGCTTGCCCGCGCCCTCGCTGCTTGCTCAGGTGAAAGCGGCGGGGGCCAGGGTTTTTGCCAGCGCCACCACGGTGGCTGAAGCCGTATGGCTTGCTCACCACGGCGCCGACGCCATCATCGCCCAGGGATTGGAGGCGGGTGGTCATCGCGGCCATTTCCTCTCTGATGATCTCGCCTTGCAGCAGAGCACCTTGACCCTGCTGACGCAGATCCTCGCGGTGACCGATCTGCCGGTGATTGCCGCAGGCGGTATTGTCGATGGCAAAGGGATCACCAACGCGTTGGCGCTGGGTGCCAGCGCCGTGCAGATGGGCACCGCCTTTCTCTGCTGCGATGAAGCGACCACCTCGGCGCTGCATCGCGCCGTCCTCCATTCACCCCAAGGCCAGCAGACGGCACTGACCAATCTGTTCAGCGGCCGCCCGGCTCGGGGTATCGTCAACCGTCTGATGAGGGAGCTGGGCCCGCTCTGGGATCTTGCCCCTCACTTCCCCTATGCAAGTGGCGCACTGGCACAGCTGCGCGCCGCCGCCGAAAAAACGGGTGACAGCGGCTTCTCTCCGCTCTGGGCTGGCCAGAATGTGTCGGGCTGTCGAGATCTTCCTGCAACCGAGCTGATGGCGTGCTGGGTCAAAGAGGCTGGATTGGGATAAGCGCTGCTATATATACCTCTTTATATAGGAAAGGCCGTTGGTGCTGCACGTCAGGCGCGACGGTGCGGCGATGATGGATGAGTGCCTGTCCTCTTGTGAGGCACTTATCCGGAGACAAAACCCCGCATTTCACCCACTCCTGTGGATAAGTCTGTATAAAGACTGTGTGTTGATATGAATAACTAATAAATTGCACTTTTTTGCAATTTTATTGCGGTAAAGCCTTGCCAATGTGAGCTGGATCTCTATAATGCGCCACATCGACAGGGCAAGCGGCAACGCAAACAACCTCGTCGATAACCTCGAAAAGCCTTTGAAAATA
>NZ_JAPDBM010000088.1:0-13652 GCF_027705265.1 Aeromonas sp. QDB11
GCCCGACCAAGCATTTTTATTATTCCAGATTTTTTGAACGTGTGTAGGTGGTTTTTCTACACAATCATGTGAGGGTAGATAATCGCTTGGTTATCAGCCAGGCCGTAAAACCCCGTCATTTATGGCGGGGATATAAGGCTGCACTTGCTTGTGAACCAGTCCTGCGCAATGCTGCTGTATATATATCCAGCGTAATAACCCAGAGCCGCCAGTTGTGAAAGATTTCCGGGTCATCAAAGTCAATATCGGTACGCCGACTCGCAGACAGACCGAGCTGCGGGTCGAGGCCGGGCGACTCTGGCGCCGACTGGTCCGGTTGCACAAATACTGCCGCCGCCGTCACTGGGCATGGCCCTCCGAAAGCCAGCTCAAACAACATTTCAAAGGCCGGTTTGGTCTGCATTCCCAAACCATCCAGGCACTCATCGAAAAGTTCATCGCCAATATCGACTCCACCCGCACCAAACGCAGCGCAGGCGACAAGAGCGCCCGCTATCCGTGGCGCGACCAGAGAAAATTCCAGGTGGTCATGTGGAAGCCCTCGGCCATTCGTCGTCAGGGTAACCGGCTTTCCTTGTCCAACGGCGCCGGACGCAAAAAGCTCACCGTGAAGCTGCCAGCCAGCCTGCCATCGGGAAAGATTGTGGCAGTCGAGCTGGGCTTTCGGGAACTGCGCCTGACTTTGCGTCAAACCGTGGCCGAGCCGGTTTCTGCCGGAATGAATGTGGTCGCCGCCGATATGGGCATCATCCATCTGGCTGTCATGACCGATGGCATTCAATCCAGTGGCATTGTCGGCCGTGGACTGCGCTCGCTGGTACAGGGCAAGAACCGCAGGCTGGCCATCTATCAGACCGCGCTGTCGAAAACCCAAAAGGGCTCGCGGCAAAACCGCAAACTGCGTGTGGCCAAAGCCCGGATGTTGCAGCGCTACCGCAATCAGGTTCACAACCTGCTGCACCATGCTGCCAACCAGATGTTGGACTTCTGCCAAGCGCGTGAGGCCGGAACCCTGGTGGTCGGTGACATCACAGAGATGCCGCGCAACAAGCGCAAACAGAAGCAAGGCTCGCGTCGTCTGAATCAAGGCAACTCGGGTAACCCGCTGGGCCAGCTCTATGGCTATCTGGCCTACAAGGGCAAACGCCGGGGCATCGAGCTGGTCAAGCAGAACGAAGCCTATACCTCGCAAACCTGTCCTGCGTGTGGCCATCGCCATAAACCCGCAGGCCGAGTCTACCATTGCCGCCAGTGCGGCTATGTGGGCATTCGGGACAATGTTGGTGCCTGTAACCAACTGAACAAATACCAGAACGACGGGCGGATAATCGCCGGAAACTGCATTCCCCCCGAGCTGGTGAAGTATCGCCGCCCCGTAACACTACGGCGCGGCGTAGACCGTCTGACTGGCGGCATGTTGCTGGATACCACCCTCACTGCGGATGCAGGCTCTTCGGGGCCAGGCTCTCACAAGCCGCTGTGTCTGCGGTCTGTGGCTTGATCCAGAATCCTCTTCCTTCAGGGGGAGGAGCAGTCAAAGTTGCCCGCCTACACCCTTGAACTTCTCAACAAAGGCAGCGATCTTCTGGAAGACAGTCTGCTTCTTGGTCAGGAATTGCGGGTTCAATGGGCTCATCTTAGGCAGAACCGCATTGAGCTCCGTGCCATTCTCGGTGGCGAACTCGCGCTTCAGTGAGTTGGTGATATAGCGCTTGGCGGCTTCTGCGTTCAGGCCCTCGTCGCTAATCAGCTCTGCAGCCTCTCGCTGCTGTTCCGCTTGAGCGAAAGTGAAGAAGGCCTCAATTACGCTGGCCTTGTCGCCGATCTGGTCCAAATCGGTCTGGTTGATGAAGTCCACCACCAGACTTTCTTTCGCGCGGTTGCCCAGGCTGGCACGAATCACACGCCGCACTTCATCCACCAGTTCAGACTTGCTCTTGGTCTTCTTGTTGTGCTCGAAGATCAGTTCCAGGATGTAGTCCAGGTTGATTTCCTGAGACTTCAATAGGTCCACCTCAAAGACCACGTCATCCCAGTCAATGGTGGACTTCTCTTTCTCGGCCCCAGCCTTCTCACGGCGTAGCCAGTCGCGCACGTCGTTGTAGGTCGAGCGATAGTCCTGAACCTTCCGCTCGGGCGGGAGCGTGATGGCTTGCAGCTCGGTCAGATCTTCATCACTCAGGTAGTGCTTGGCCTTGAATGCCTCGACCGCTGCTGGGTCGGTCATGTCGACGCTTTGCAATTCCTTCAAGCTGGCAAATTCGTCATAGTTCTGCAGCACGTTCTCGACGCGTAGGTACTCGCCGAACAGCTTGGCGAAGGCTTTTTTGTCAGCTTCCTTTTCAATGGCCGATGGATCGGGAAAGCGGGTTTTCAGCTCGTTCACCACGGCGACAAAACCACGTCGCGCCTCACCGGTGGCCGCATCGGTGAAGCCTTCCATGTACTCCTGGTAGCTCTTCTCCAGCACCACGTTCTTGGTGTTCTTATCACCGAACAAGGTGATGGCGTCGATGGTCGCCTGTTCCAGGTCGCGGAAAGTGACGATATTGCCGAAGGTCTTGGTGGCGTCAAAGATGCGGTTAGTACGCGAATAGGCCTGCATCAGTCCGTGGAAGCGCAGATTCTTGTCGACAAACAACGTGTTGAGCGAGGGCGCATCGAAGCCGGTCAGGAACATACCCACCACGATGAGCAGGTCGATCTCCTTGGCCTTCACCTGCTTGGCCAGGTCTCGGTAGTAGTTCTGGAAGCCGTTGCTATCCACGCTGAAGTTGGTTTTGAACAGTGCGTTGTAATCCGCAATGGCTGCGCTCAAAAACTCCTTGGCGCTGCTGTTCATTGCGGATACATCAAAGCTTTCATCCTGAATATCGCCGATAGCATCCTGCTCCTCATTGGCGGCGAAGGAGAAGATGGTCGCCACGCGCAAAGGCTTGTCGCTATCCTTCTGCAAGGTCTTGAACGACTCGTAATACAGCTTGGCGGCATCGACGCTGCTCACGGCAAACATAGCGTTGAAGCCCTTGTTGCCCGCGTGCAGGCGGTGGGTTTTCTGCCGGAAGTTGGTCAGGATGTACTGGGTAATTTCGCGGATGCGGTCAGGATGCAGCAGGGCTTGCTTGTTCTCTGCCGCACTCAGCTTCTTTTCGTCCTTCTCGGTCTCGATGGCCTTGAACTGCGGGCGAACATCGTTGTAATCCACCTTGAACTTCAGCACCTTCTCATCGCGGATCGCGTCGGTGATCACGTAGGAATGCAACTCGCGGCCGAATACGCTGGCGGTGGTTTCCGCACCCAGCGCGTTCTCCGGGAAGATTGGGGTGCCGGTAAAGCCAAACTGATAGAACCTCTTGAACTTCTTCTGCAGGTTCTTCTGCGCTTCACCGAACTGGCTGCGGTGACATTCATCGAAGATGAACACGACCTGTTTGCCGTAGATGGGCAAATCACCTTCACTCTTCATCAGGTTATTGAGCTTCTGGATGGTGGTGACGACGATCTTGTTGTCGTCCTTCTCCAGATTGCGCTTGAGGCCAGCCGTACTATCAGAGCCATTCACGCTGTCGGGAGAAAAGCGCTGGTATTCCCGCATGGTCTGGTAGTCCAGATCCTTGCGGTCCACCACGAAGAACACCTTGTCGATGAAATCCAGCTCGGTGGCCAGGCGCGCCGCCTTGAAGCTGGTCAGCGTCTTGCCGGAACCGGTGGTGTGCCAGATAAAGCCACCGCCCTCAAGACTGCTCCAGCTCTTGGCCTGATAGGCGCTCTTGATCTTCCACAGAATGCGCTCGGTGGCTGCGATTTGATAAGGGCGCATCACCAGCAGTGTATCGCTCACGTCGAACACCGAGTAATGCAGCAACACATTAAGCAGGGTGTGTTTCTGGAAGAAGGTGGCCGTGAAGTCCTTCAGGTCCTTGATCAGCGTGTTGTCCGCCTTCGCCCAGTTCATGGTGAAGTCGAAGCTGTTCTTGTTGCGCTGCGTGGTGTTGGCGAAGTAGCGGCTGTCGGTGCCGTTGGAGATCACAAACAGCTGCAAATACTTGAACAAGGAATTCTCGCTGTTGAAGCTCTCCTTGCTGTAGCGATGCACCTGGTTGAAAGCCTCGCGGATGGCCACGCCGCGCTTCTTCAGCTCTACTTGTACCAGTGGCAGGCCATTCACCAGAATGGTCACGTCATAGCGGTTGGCATGGCTACCGGTTTGCTCAAACTGGCGGATGGCCTGCACCTTGTTGCGGGTAACGTTCTTTTTGTCCAGCAGGTAGATGTTCTGGATGCGGCCATCGTCAAACACGAAGTCATGGATGTAGTCATCATGAATTTTGCGCGTCTTGTCGACGATGCTGTCGCTGGGTTTGTCCAGGTAGGTTTCAACAAATCGCGCCCACTCACCGTCGGAGAACTGCACGTTGTTGAGCGCCTGCAGTTGCGCGCGCACATTCGCCAGCAAGGCTTGCGGCGTGTTCAACGTAGGCAGGAATTCGTAACCCTGATTGACCAGATCCTGAATCAGCTCGCGCTCCAGATCACTTTCGCTCTGGTAGCCTTCTGCGACCTTCCATTCTTGGGTGTATTTATCCAGAACGATAAAAGTATTGGATTCTGCGATGGTTTTGTAATCAGTCATTTGGCACTTCCTGAGGCTCGTTCCAGAATCCATATTTACTGCTTAAGAAATTAACAAGTTCTTCTAGCTTATATTTGTCGTGAGCTTCGACTTCACCAGCCTCCTCAGCCGCATGCGCAGAATGACTTGAAAGGTTCAGAATTCGATTGAAAAATGGGTCTGGATTTCCGTCAGCAGCTCTAGGGAGTAGATTCTCCCAATGGTCATATCCTAAAAACGTGGCCGTTTTCTCAAAGATATTTCTTAGAAAACTAAAATGATATTTTTTTAGCTGGCCACTGGCAATGGCTGTTCTAATCTCAGACAGCAGATGTAGATGATATGAAAATGGAGTTTTTCGATCTAGTAACGTGAGTTCAAAGGTACCATCTGCATTCTTGTCAAAACGGTATTTTTTTGAATCTCCTGGTCTATATAGCCAATCAATAATTTCAGCATCTGGATCTTTGGCTAGTTTGTTGTTGAATTCATTCGCAAGAATATTGTAAAACAATGGGCTGTGTGTCGTGATTATAAACTGCAAGCCAGTAGAGCTGGACTTAACCAACTTTGCTATGTCAACAGCTAGCTCAATTAGATGATTGTCATCAAGTGAACTAACAGGGTCATCAATAAATACGTACTTTAATTGATTGAAGTCAGCTGTGCTTCGTTCCTCTGCAGGAGTGTTTAACTCCTCTACAATCAGATTCAAAAGACTGTAAAACATGCACCAAATCAGATTACTTTCCTCACCCTTAGAAATCTTAATTGGTGTATGTTCCTCATCTCCTCTTATTGTAAAGTGGATCTCGGAGAAATCGGCATTGAATTGCGGCTCTATGTTGCTATTCGTTAGTTTCTGAAAGTAATCAATGACTATCGGACCCTGTCCTTGCTCTTCGAGCACCCATGTTGTAAATGCGTTGGGATGTATTATTAACTTTCTGTCTTCATCATCATTCAAGTCATTATCCCAAAAAAACAAGTCTTCGGTGAAGGCGTTGTAATAGATGACATTTTTCCGAGCCAAATCTGATGCCTCTGCATCTTCACCATCCGCATCAATTTCTTCTGCAACTAACTCTTTAAACTCTCTAGATAGGCGTGTTTTCCCTGTGCCATTAAAGGCATAGATCAGCTGCACCTTCTTGTTGGCGTCTTTCAGCTGCTGAGCAATTTCGGTCAACGTCTTGCCCATGTTATAGCGCTACCTCTTGCGTAGAAAATCCCAATAGAGCGCGGCGATAAAAGTTGTGTTGCTTATTTCTTGCATTAAGCTCTGCATTAAGCTCTGCATTAAGCTCTGCAAATGAATCTAGTATGCTGACAATTTCCGCTTGAATCTCCTGAGACTTCTCTGGACTATTGGGACAAGGAAGAGGGATGGGTATTTTTATCAAGTCGCCTTTTGTCAACTTTGACCTGTCTTTGTTTGGCAAATAGGGAATAAAGTTAACTGTACGCAAATAGTGGTACAGAAATTTCGTGTTCAAACATGCTTTTCCGCGAACAACGTGGACATGATTATTGGCCCAGAACTTACCCGTTGCATACTGAATCGAGTAATTCTCTAGACTAGCCGAACCATCCTCCGCTATCAAAACGTACTCGCCATCGTGAGTATGGCCTTCTACATAGTCTTGAATGTTATTGGCACCGAAATATGGGGTCTCACCCGGCTTCCGCAGAGATGCCTTTACGGGTCTTCGAGCATTGTTTGCTATTTCAACGAACTCGTTATCTCCCAAGGCGGTCCAGCTGACTTCATATCCTTGGAGTATTTTTACAACGAAGCTCTCAGCTTCCACATCTCCGAACCTTGCAACAATTTCATCAATTTTTGCGCGCAATTGGTTGATTTTTTCGACCGTAGTTTCTAGCTCATCATTGAGTTTTTCGATGTCCACCACTTCGCGGTTGTCTTTGGCTTCGACATAGGTGCTAACCGACAGGTTGTATTCCTTGGCGACGACTTCTTCCAGCGGTGCCGACTTGGCAAAGTGATCGACGTTTGCCTTGCTATCAAACACGGCCATGATTTGCGCGATATGCGAATCCAGCAGTACGTTGTTATTGGTTTCTTTCTTGAATAGCCCGCTGGCATCGATGAACTGGGTCGTGGTGTCCTTCTTATTCTTTGCTAGCACCAGAATGTTCACGGCGATGGTGGTGCCAAAGAACAGATTGGGCGCGAGCGAAATCACGCTCTCGACATAGTTATTGTCCACCAGGTACTGGCGGATTTTCTGCTCGGCCCCGCCGCGATAGAAAATACCTGGGAAGCAGACGATGGCGGCACGGCCTTTGCTGGACAGGTAGCTCAGTGCGTGCAATACAAAGGCAAAGTCGGCCTTGGACTTGGGCGCGAGCACACCAGCCGGGGCAAAGCGGTCGTCGTTGATCAAGGTCGGGTCATCCGAGCCAATCCACTTCACCGAGTACGGCGGGTTGGAAACGATGGCATCAAAGGGCTTGTCGTCGCCAAAATGCGGTTCGGTCAGGGTGTTGCCGAGCTGGATGTTGAACTTGTCGTAGTTCACGTTGTGCAAGAACATGTTCATCCGCGCCAAGTTGTACGTGGTGTGGTTGATTTCTTGCCCGAAGAAGCCGTCTTCGATCAGGTGCTGATCGAAGTGCTTCTTGGCTTGCAGCAGCAGCGAGCCGGAGCCACAGGCGGGGTCGTAAATCTTGTTGACGCTGGTTTGCTTGTGCATTGCAAGCTGTGCGATCAGCTTGGACACATGCTGCGGCGTGAAGAACTCGCCGCCCGACTTGCCGGCGTTGGCGGCGTAGTTCGAGATCAGGAACTCGTAGGCATCGCCGAACAGGTCGATGTGGCTTGCATCGAAGCCGCCAAAGTCCAGCTCAGCCACGCGTTTGAGCACTTTGGAAAGACGATCGTTCTTGTCTTTGACAGTATTGCCAAGCCGGTTGCTGGTGGTGTCGAAATCAGCAAACAGGCCTTTGATGTCGCGCTCGGAGGGGTAGCCGTTGGCGGAGGCTTCGATGGCGGCAAAGATGTTGGCCAGGTCGGTATTCAGGCTTTCGTTGGTGTTGGCGTTGGCCGCGACATTGACGAACAGCTGGCTGGGGTAGATGAAGTAGCCCTTGGTCTTGATGGCGTCATCTTTGGCGGCAGCGATGTTCGCATCATCGTCCGCCATGGCGGCGTAATTAACAGAAGGGTCGCCGCCGGTGATGTAGTCGATGAAGTTCTCGCTGATAAAGCGATAGAACAGGGTGCCCAGTACGTATTGCTTGAAGTCCCAGCCATCGACGGCACCGCGGACGTCATTGGCGATGGCCCAGATCTGGCGCTGTAGGGCAGCGCGTTGTTCATTGCTTGTCATTTTAAAGTCCTGTTTCGATTCGTTGAGCCCTGCTCAGGCGCGATGCTTGAGCAGGAGTAAATGGGTTGTTACGGCAATAGGGCCGCGTTCTATCTCCCGGCCTTCTTCGCCTTGGGTCGATAGAAATCCTTGATTCTTAAGGCGGTCACCAACATATCGCCCGGCTTCTATCGCCCACCTATCGACGATAGTGCGCAGGTTGTCCGATAGGCTGCTCATGCCACCGCCCAGTAGCGCCGCCAGCGCTTGTTACCCTCAAAGCGGACTTCCCCGCGCCCGATCAGCTCTTCCAGCGCGCGCTTGACTTGCTTGGGATGGATTTCGCCGCCGACGCGCTGGTGGATGTCGCTGATGGCCGACCTGGGGTAGCGCTGCAGGTCTTCCAGTACCAGCGCGGCCAAGCGGTGTGGCTCAATGCGTTTGAGGGTGGTCTCGCCGGTGAACTGGAGGCTGCGCAGCAGGCTGGGGTCAACAAAATAGCGTGTTGCCTGGGTACGCCCGGCGCTTTGCACCAACTGCCAGTCCAGTAGGCGCTTTAGCCAAGGTTGCAATGCTTCAACCGACGGCAGCTCAAGCGACGTTACCAGCTCGCGTGCCGTCAGGGCATCTTGCTGCGCCAATAGGCCCAACGCGATCCTCTCGCGCTGCGTGAGCTGATAGGTCTGGTCCGCTTTCGCAATGAAGTCGATGACCTCAGGCTTGAGAATGCGGCGGCGCACTGTCACCTGCACACGATCGTGGGTCTCGATCAACTCGGGAGCCGGGCGGCCCTGAGAGAGCAGCACCTCGAAGATCTTGTCGAAGCCGCTGCCTTCCCGCTCCATCAGCTTCAAGTCATGGAACAGGCGTGCCAGGTGTTCGTTACGGCGTACCGTAGTGTGGAGCACGTTCTGCGGCGAGACGCCCAGCGGTAGCGGTCCAGGGTTGACCACTTCCAGCCGGTCTGGATGCAGGTTCAAAAGATGTCACCGCGCTGGGTGTAGGGACGATGTACCAATGCGTTGACCAATAACTCGCGCACCACGATTTCATCGAAAGCGGGCACGTTCTGGCGGTACAGGCCATCGGGTAGTTCGTAGCGCTCGCGAAAGTCAGGCACCGCCTGCCAGACCGCTTCGATCAATTCCATCGGGCTTTGCGTGTGGTCGTCCCAGACCAGCTTGTTGACCTTCTGTCCGTGCTCGTCGTACTTGATGAACTGGATGACCGGAGCGGTGGTCAGTTGAGCGCGATGATGCTGGCGACCGAGACTGAGCACGCCCAGATTGGTGAGGTTCGGCCCTTGTGCGAGCTGATAGTGATCGAGCAACTCATCGTCAGACTTCTCTTTCACGGAAGGCTTGACGCGATCCGATGCGCGCAAGGCTTCGAGCAGCTTGTCGCGTTTGGCAGGATCAATTTCGGTACGTGGAACATGCAAGGTGGTTTGCGTTTCCCATGGCAATGCGGAACGCTCGCTGGCGAGGCGCATAACGTCATCACCCGTCACGGGCTTGCTTTGGTCGGCTACGCGCAGGAAGTAGCGGCCGTCCGTGGTAGATGCAACGGCCATGGCGCGCGGAATGAGCAATTCGATGTATTGGCCGCCATTAGGGGCGATGGTGACATCCGGCAGCACCGTCATGTTGACCGTGCGCTCTGCCAACTTGCGGCGCAATGTGTCAGGCAAGTCTGGAGGGACACGCTGATCGGCGGGAGGCTCGCTCTGGCCATCCTCGATCCCCAGCAGTAGGCGGCCACCGGTTGCATTGGCAAAGGCAATGCAATCCTTAGCAATTTCGTTCCAGTCCGCCGTCTTGCCAGTCACGGCCCGCAAGGACTTTTGGTCAAGGAGTTGCCCTTCCAAGCTCACGCGTCACCTTCCCCTGCTGGATTCATTTTTGTTCGCTCCCATCGCCCGATTCTTCATCGGCACCTCCAGCTCGTACCCACTCATCCACTTCCGAGAGCTGGAACTTCCACAGCCGCCCTACGCGGTGCGCGGGCAGACCCTTGCGCTCGCGCCAGCGGTACACGGTGTCCTTGGCCACGCCCAAGTGCTGGGCGACGTGCTCGGCGGTAACCCACGGTTCTTTGCTCATGTCGTTGGCGCTCGGATTATGCGATTCAAAGTCGTCTTAAATCGTTTGAAGTCTACCATTTAGGTGCTGTGGAAGCATCCCGATTGCCTTTGACTGCGTTCGCTGTAAGTTGAATGTGGTAACACGGGGCGCAGTGCCACACTGTCACCACCATGGTGACACACTGTCGCCACAGGGTGACCACATTGTCGCCACCATCCTTGCCACTCTTTCAACACATTGTTCGCACAAGGTTGCCACGTTGTTGCCAACATGCCGCCACACTGTTTACACAGTCGGCCGGCAGCCCGATCTGATCGCACAGATATTTTTTGCTGGTCACAAAGGCTCTTGCCACGTTACTCCCCATCACATTTGGGCGCGACATGTATGACGCAGTGTGTTTGATGATACGACGCAATGTTGGAATGTACGTTGTGCGACGTTAGAAAGATCGTTAAGCACACTAGATATAACGTAGTATTATGTTGGTCATCACATCATTTTTTTGCGCCCCAACACAACACCATTAGGAAGAACGTAGCGTGACGTTAGAAAGAACGTAGCGCCAGATTGGGAGTAACGGGGCATGTGACCAGCTAAAAGTCATGCGATCGCGCAGCACGATTTGAAAACCCAACGGATGGAAACAGCGCATTTTTTGCTTACTCAGTTGGCGGCATGTCCGCTTTTCCGCTGCTGCGGAAATGGCTATCAACCAGCTTGGCGATGTCGGCAGGCTGGGCTCCTGTCTTGAGCGCAAGGCACAGCGCTTGTTCCAGCTGCTGCCACCCCCGTGATGACGCGACATTGCTGCCAACCGTTTCGGTCAGACGGAACATCAGCCCTTCCAGCAGCTCTTCGTCACCCACGTCCGCTGCGGCCTGCTCCGCCAGCGCCAAGAGGACGTTGTGTGCTGATGCCAACGAGTCGATTGGCACCCAGGCCAATGCTGCAGGGGTGGTGATGACACGATCCACCCTGACGACTGTCGCCAAATCAAGGGCTTGATCGACGCCCGGCTCGATCTCCATGCGGATCAGCACATCGCCAGCCAACAGAAAGCGCGTCTTAATGAGCCCCGGCTGTTCATCCTGAAACAACCACACTGGCTGCGTGTTGGCCAGCAGCGTGCCTAGTACAAGCTTGCTGTCATCCAGCGCCCCGCGATCATGCCAAGGGTGCAACACGTCGGTACGCAGGCGGCCGCCTTCCACACCGAGGTGGTGCAACAGGCCGACCAGTCGTTTGGCGGAGATCACCTGCTCCTTGCCACGCAGCCAGACCGAGAGGTTGGCAGTGCGGATACCGGTGGCCTCGGCGATCCGCCCCAGCGTTTCCCCGCGCAGTCGTATCAAGGCAGCGGCAAGGGCTGGCAATTGTTCGTTGGTAAGGCTTGGCATATCGGGCTCTGCGAATTCACTGTAAATCACTATAAGACTTATTGGCCGACAAGACGAGCGCGCGGAGTTTGGCGATTCGTGTAAATTGGCGTTATAGTAAATTATAGTTAGATGTTTTGAGAGGCCATCATGCGCAAGCCGAAGCAAATCCGTCCGTTGCGCCTGCGGGAATACGAAGCTGCCATTACTGCGCTCAAGGAGCAGCATCCCTGGCTTGCCCGGCAGATCGTCGAACCCGCGCCGGGGCATCTGGCTTTGGTAGCACATCTGTTTGCCCAGGTGGAATGCCTGCTGCCGCCCACAGTGCTCGCACTCAAGGGCTCACTGTCGGTGAGTTGCAACCGGGATCGCCTGGTCATTTATTACCAGCCGCCGCGACGCCACAGCGAACGTGCAGCGGCAGTGTTCGATCTGATTGCCCAGACCAAGCACCTTTCGCTGCAACAATGCCCCGTCTGCGGCGCACAGGTTATCGGGGACGGCATCCGTCCCCAGCGCTGCCCGCAACATGACGGCATCCAAGGGTTGTTTGCCGAAGAAGTGCGCCGCAGCCGCCAGCTCATCGTCGAACAGGGGGTACAGCAGGTGGTGCACGATCTGGGCAAGGTGACGACCGAAGATGTACGTGCCGCCGTGGCGGCTGAAAATGAGCCGGTCTTGAGTGAAGCCGAACCGGAGCAGGTTCAGGAGCAGCCGACAGAAGCCGCTAAATCAGCGCCCTTGCCGAGCATCGTCTTTCTCGATGAAGCCGGGCTGGAGGCGTTCGTGGATCGCCACCGACCAAAAGGCGACGACAAGTTCAAGCGCGCACAGGCGATGGCAGAGCGGATCAAGCGGGCGGGCCATGGCAGCCGCCAACTGGGCCTGCTACCCCCGGACTGGAAAGCCCTGCTGGATGAGTTCGCGCAGGCTTTCCCAAACTTCCATGAACTGGCCGAGCTGATGCGTGATCACTTCGCCTTGTCCAGTCTGGGCGATGGCCGGGTGTCCTGGCCTGCCGTGTTGCTGGTCGGCCCGGCGGGCATCGGCAAAACCGAGGCGGCACGCTGGCTTGCCGATCAGCTCGTGCTACCGTTCCGGGTCTTCGACATAGCGAGTACGCAATCAAGTTCGCCGCTCGCCGGTTCCGAATCATTTTGGAGCAATTCCGAGCCAGGCCAGCTCTTTGAGCTGTTGGCCTACCAGCCACTGGCCAACCCGGTGGTGGTACTCGATGAACTGGACAAGGCCAGTAACGGCAGACCGCAATACGATCCGCTGGCAGCACTCTATACCTTGCTGGAACCGCGCAGTGCGCGGGATTTCATCGACTTGTCGATCCGCGACTTTGCCATTGACGCCAGTCATGTCAATTGGATGGCGACCGCGAATGAGCTGGAGGCGATTCCGGGGCCGCTACGCTCACGGCTGACGGTGTTGCACATTCAACCTCCCAGACCGGAGCAGGTAAGAAGCATTGCGCAGTCGATTTACAACCGCCTCCGCGACGAGTCGAGCTGGGGCACTGCCTTTGCCGAGCGACTGAATGATGATGTCCTGTCCCGTCTGCAAGCCTTGCCGCCGCGCAGTGTGCGTCTGGTTCTGCAGCGGGCCTTGGGCTCGGCAGCTCGTGATGGCCGGGGTGTTGTCCAAGTGCAAGACATCAGGCCGCCGGTCGAGATCAACCGCCGTGGCGTTGGCTTTGTCAGCGAGGGCTGGAATTGAGGTTGCTCAGCGTTGTCCGGATAGCCAGGCCGCACCGGCGGCCAGTGCATCGGCCTCGCTGGGGTAAGTGGTCGATGGGCCGCTGATGATGCAGGGCTTGGTTTCGCCGTCGCCTTCCACCGTCCACAGCTCCCAGGTTCCGTCATTTTTCCAGCTAGGGATGGCGGTGTAGGGTTTGTCTTTCAGCGCAGCCAGCGCGGCATCCACTTCGGGACGGATCTGCAACTCACCCGAGTAGATATAGGGTGTCGCGCAGCGGGCATCAGATCGGCTCATGTTCCTTGCTCCAGAAAAGCTCCAGTAGTGCGCTCGCCTGCAAGTAAATACCGGGGTTGCGTGCTTCACTCGGGCCAGCAATGTTGAGAATAGCGATGGAATGGCTAAGGAAGGTGCGAATAAGCGGGGAAATTCTTCTCGGCTGACTCAGTCATTTCATTTTTTCCTGTTTGAGCCGATTTTTTCTCCCGTAAATGCCTTGAATCAGCCTATTTAGACCGTTTCTTCGCCATTTAAGGCGTTA